>CAYGMX010000239.1:0-5084 GCA_964351055.1 uncultured Loktanella sp.
GCGCCTGCCTGCCGGTTTGTCCTGCGACGCAGTGGTAGCTGATCAAATTTCAAGGAAATTTGAGGCCTCCGGCGGGGATATTTAGGCTCGAAAGAAGCAGATGGTTGACTTCGGCGGGGCAAAGGGGTGTATCGAGCCGACCGACTGACCCGTTTGAGGACCTGACCCATGCATCCCTATCGCAGCCATACCTGTGCCGATCTGACCGCCGCCAATGTCGGTGAAACCGTCCGCTTGTCCGGCTGGGTCAATCGGGTGCGCGACCATGGCGGCATCTTGTTCATTGATCTGCGCGATCATTATGGCATCACGCAGGTCTTGTGCGATCCGGATTCGGCGGCTTTTGCCGATGTGGAAAAGGTGCGGTCTGAATGGTGTATCCGGATTGACGGAGAGGTGAAGGCGCGCGACCCCGAACTGGTGAACCCCAAGCTGCCCACAGGCGAGGTAGAGGTTTTCATTCGCGAGATCGAAGTGCTGGGTGCTGCCAAGGAACTGCCGTTGATGGTGTTCGGCGATCAGGAATACCCCGAGGAAACCCGCCTGAAGTACCGCTATCTTGACCTGCGCCGCGAGGCGATGCAGGAGAATATGAAACTGCGGTCCGATGTCGTGGCCTCCATGCGCCGCCGCATGTGGGACAAGGGGTTCCGCGAATATCAAACACCGATTATCACCGCCTCCAGCCCCGAAGGTGCGCGTGATTTTCTGGTGCCGTCCCGTCTGCATCCGGGCAAGTTTTATGCGTTGCCGCAAGCGCCACAGCAGTTCAAGCAGCTGATCATGGTGTCGGGTTATGACAAGTATTTCCAGATTGCGCCGTGTTTCCGCGATGAAGACCCGCGTGCGGACCGGTCGCCCACGGATTTCTACCAGCTTGATTTGGAGATGTCCTTTGTCGCGCAGCAGGATGTGTTCGACACGATCCAGCCGGTGCTGACGGGGATTTTTGAGGAATTTGGCGGCGGTCGCACGGTTGACCAGACATGGGAGCAGATTTCCTATCGCGATGCTGCCCTGTGGTATGGCACCGACAAGCCCGACCTGCGCAACCCGATCAAGATGCAGGTTGTGTCCGAGCATTTTGCGGGGTCGGGTTTTGCGATCTTTGCAAAGTTGCTTGAGCAGGAGGGCACCGAGGTGCGCGCCATTCCGGCCCCCACGGGTGGGTCGCGCAAGTTTTGTGACCGGATGAATGCCTTTGCCCAGAAAGAAGGATTGCCCGGCATGGGGTATATCTTCTGGCGGGAAAAGACGGCAGATTCCGTTGCGCAGGAACTTGGCATTTCAGTGAAAGAGGCGCAGGCCAGGTTGCAGGCGGGTGAGGTTGAAGGCGGCATGGAAGCGGCCGGACCCTTGGCCAAGAACATCGGGCCTGAGCGCACCGAAGCCATCCGCCAGCAGTTGGGCCTTGGTCTGGGTGACGCGGCCTTCTTCCTTGGGGGCAAGCCAAAAACATTCGAGACCGTCGCGGGCAAAGCCCGCACAGTCATCGGCGATGAACTGGGCCTGACGGACCAGAACCGCTTTGCCTTTGCCTGGATCGTGGACTTCCCGATTTACGAGCAGGACGCAGAGACCGGCAAGATTGATTTTGAACATAACCCGTTTTCGATGCCGCAGGGCGGGATGGAAGCGCTGCAGGGTGATCCGCTTGAGGTGTTGGGTTATCAGTATGATCTGGCCTGCAACGGCTATGAACTGGTATCGGGGGCGATCCGTAACCACCGCCCCGAGATCATGTTCAAGGCTTTTGAAATTGCGGGCTATGGCGAGGATGAAGTGCGCAAGCGGTTCGGTGGCATGGTCAATGCCTTCCAATATGGCGCCCCGCCGCACGGTGGCTGCGCTGCCGGAATTGACCGGATCGTGATGCTGCTGGCCAATGCGTCCAACATCCGCGAGGTTATCATGTTCCCGATGAACCAGCGCGCCGAGGACCTGATGATGGGTGCCCCGAGCGAGCCGATGAACGAACAGTTGCGCGAATTGCGGTTGCGGGTCCTGCCGCCCGAAAGCTAAAGCGGCCCGCTGGCGGCAAGGCGCAGTTGGACGATCTTTGACAGTGTCGCGACCCCTTGAACGGGGTCGCGCCCCGCCCCGCGGATTTGCGCCAGATGTGTCACCGCTGCGTCAAGGTCATGGTCCTGCGCACTGCGTGCCACACCCCCCAGAAATTGCGTCACATAGTCCAATGTGCTGCCCTCATCGGCGTCTTTCAGCACTTGCGCGATATGGTTCAGATCGTCGCGATAGGCGATCGGATCGGGCCGGATTGTTTCATTTGACACAGCGCGCGGGCCGGGCGGGTGCCGGTCCAGAGGCAGATGCGCGAGGATCGCCCCTTGAAAAGCTGCGAGGCTTTCAACTGGTTTTTCGATGAACCCGTCTGCGCCCGCAGCAAGGACCGCATCTTTCGTATGGCTGTCACCGCTGATCCCGAGGATGACCTCGATCCGCGGTGTAGCCTCTGACACCGACCGGATCAGTGCCAGACCGGAGCCATCGGGCAATCCCACATCGACCAGCAGCACCGTTGGCCGGTAAATCGCCAGATGCCGCCGCGCGGTTTGCAGGCTGTCTGCCCGCCTGATCCGCGCGCCGGAGCGCAGGCACATCAGGCGCACCGCCTCGCTGGCAAAGCGGCTGTCTTCGATGACAAGCACGGTCAGGCCCAGCAGTGGGCGGCGTGCGGTTGGCGCACGGGTGAACATCAGGTCATCAATCGCATCCATTTTGATTCTTCCCTCATCTGGCGTGGCTCCATTCAAAGCAGCACAAGGTGAACAGGTCCTTAATCCGTTCGTGCGTTGCACCGGATGCCTGCACAGGCCATATTGCGCAAAAAAGGAGAACTGCCCATGATCGGCCGTCTGAACCATGTTGCCATCGCCGTACCGGATCTGGAGGCTGCGAGCGCACAGTATCGCACCATGCTGGGTGCCGATGTCGGCGCGCCGCAAGACGAACCGGACCATGGGGTCACGGTCGTGTTCATCACCTTGCCCAATACAAAGATCGAATTGCTTTATCCTTTGGGCGAAGCATCACCTATTCAGGGATTTCTGGACAAGAATCCAGCAGGGGGCATTCATCATATCTGCTATGAGGTCGATGATATTCTGGTAGCCCGCGATCATTTGCTGGCCGAAGGGGCCCGCGTGCTGGGTGGCGCAGAGCCCAAGATCGGCGCACATGGCAAGCCTGTTCTTTTCCTGCATCCCAAGGATTTTCAGGGCTGCCTTGTGGAGCTAGAGCAGGTCTAGCCCTTGTTCCGCACGATAATCGGCGTATTTGTCACCTGAACGCTTAGTGAAAGGAAAATGCCTTGGGTCCTGTTTCTGGTCTTGTCCTGCTTGCGGTCATCTGGACGCTGGTGTTTTTTGTCGTCCTGCCGCTCCGCTTGGAAACCCAAGGCGAGGCGGGAGAGATCGTCCCGGGGACTCATGCCTCTTCTCCGGCGAATTTCGATATCAAGCGCAAAGCCAAGATCACATCGCTTTGGGCCGTGCCCATTTGGGCTGTGATCGTCGCTGTGATCCTCTCGGGGGCGATCACGGTCCGTGATCTTGACTGGTTCGAGCGGATGTCGACTCCCGAAGTCAGTCGCGATTGAGCGCATGATAAAGATGCGTAAAGGTCGCGGCACCTAAAATCGGGATCACCAGATTGATGACAGGGAAAGACAGCGGGATCGCCATCAGGCACCCCGCGACCCAGATCGTGCCCTGATGCCGCTTGCGCAGCGCTTTTGCACTGTCTCTCCCGATCCGCCGCATGGCGGCAAGCTGGAAGTATTCCCGCCCCAGCAGGAACCCGTTGAGCGCGTAGAAGATAAAGAACGCGGCAAAGGGGAAAATCGCGTAAAGAATGAACGCAAAAAGATTTGCCCCGATCAGCACGCCCAGAAAATTCACCGTATCGCGCAACCCATCGGCAAAGCTGACGCTGGGCACCGGCGCAAGGGCGGGGAAATGCTTGTCTTCGACCGCTTGCGCGACCTCGTCCAGAAACAGTGACGTGATCGCCGAAGCGACAGGCACCATCAGAAAAATGGACAGCACGAGGATCAGCCCAAGCGATCCCCAGCCCAGCAAATCGCCCAGCCACGTCACCTCGCCCACGCCAGGCAGGGTGACGGGTTCGGAGGTGAGCCATTCGATGACCCAGAGCAACCCCGCATAAAGGCCAATCAGCAGTGCAATGGTCAGCCCGATCCCGCGCCAGAGCACGGAGCGGAACCGTGGATCGGGCAGTTGCGCCAATGCCTTGAGGAATGATGACAGGATCATGCACTGATCCATGTGGTGATCGCGTCCAGATCGGGGCGCGGACGTTCGGGTGGCGCGCTTGTCTCGGACCCCAGATGGATCAGACCCGCGATGCTTTCGTGATCGGCAAGGCCCAGACCTTCGCGGATAAATGCGCGGTCATGGCTGGCCCATCCTGAAAGCCAGTTTGCCCCCCAACCCGCGGCTAATGCCGCATTGACCAGCGCCAGACAGACGGCGCCAGCTGAATAGACCTGTTCGATCTGCGGGATCTTGTCGGATGGTTTAGGCGCGCTGACCACAGCGACAACCAGATCGGCATCGGCATATTGCGTCTGCGCTTTTGCAACCATTTCGGGGTCTAGCCCCAAAGCGGACCCGCGCGTCAAGACCAGATCGGCCAACCGCGTCAGTGCGGGTTTTTCCAGAACGACAAAACGCCAAGGTTCAAGCTTGCCATGATCGGGTGTGCGGGCGGCGGCGGTCAGCAGCGTCAAAAGCGTCGCACGGTCCGGAACGGGGGCGGTCAGCGTCTTGGCTGGCCGTGATCGGCGGTTCAACAGAAACGCGAGGGCAGCGGGATTGGGCGTGGGCATGTCGGCTCCTGCGGTTGGCCCTAATCAGATATGTGGTTGCAGCGCCTCTGGCAACCAGTGGCGGTGTTCTTGGGAAGCCAGTCATCCGGTCCCGTAATGACGTCGCTTTCGGGGCTTTCAGGGGGGCGGTTTCCCGCAAGAAGGGGTGCAAAAATAAGGTTTCTTGCGTCAGATCACGGCGATCATGTGGTGGGACCGCCGCAAATCGGGCCGCATC
>CAYGMX010000240.1:0-5066 GCA_964351055.1 uncultured Loktanella sp.
ATTGATTAGTGGTGCTACGCGCGGCGACGATCTGGAAAGGCCCTGATATGACGCACAAAGTCGATCTGAACGCCGATATGGGCGAAGGCTTCGGGCCGTGGCGGATGGGTGATGACACTGCTCTGTTGGATATCATCACCTCGGCCAATGTGGCTTGCGGCTTTCATGCAGGCGATCCTGATGTGATGGACCACACGATGCGGCTTGCAGTTGCCAAAGGTGTGGGTATCGGCGCGCATCCCGGCTTTGCGGACCTCAAGGGGTTCGGACGGCGGCCCCTGCCGCTTCCTTACAGCGAACTCGGCAATGCGGTCGCCTATCAACTTGGCGCGGCCCAAGCCATGGCCAAACGGGCGGGCGGACGTGTTCGGCATCTGAAACTACACGGAGCACTGGCGAATATGGCCTCGGTCGATCACGCGCTGGCGCGGGCCTGCTATCAAGCCGCACTCGACGTTGATCCCGATATCATCATCATGGTGCTGGCCGCGACGGCGCAGGAAGAAACCGCGCGCGAACTGGGTTGCGCATGGGCCGGAGAAATTTTCGCGGATCGTGCCTATAACGATGATGCGACCCTTGTTGACCGGAGCCTGCCCGGGGCGGTCCTGCACGACGTAGACATCGCCGCCCCGCGCATCGCCAATATGGTCAAGGTTGGCGGCATCGTTGCGGAATCCGGCAAACACATTCCCTGCCAGATCGACACGATCTGCCTTCATGGCGACACGCCCGGTGCTGTGGCTATGGCGCGCGGCATCCGGGAACATTTGGAAGATGCGGGCATCACGCTCGCCCCGCTTTAAGGACACCCCATGGAACTGAACGCCGACTTCTCCCAAAGGGTCCTGATCCAGACCCAAGACATCCCGTGGAAAGCCTCGCCCATGGCAGGTGTGGACAGGCGGATGCTCGACCGGATCGGGGATGAGGTCGCCCGCGCCACATCTATCGTGCGCTATGCCCCCGGCAGTCATTTTTCAGCCCACACCCATGACGGCGGCGAAGAGTTCATCGTGCTGGAGGGTGTCTTTCAAGACGAGCATGGAGACTATCCCGCGGGAACATATGTGCGCAACCCGCCCACCACATCGCATACGCCCGGCGCCGAGCATGGATGCACGATCTTTGTCAAACTGTGGCAATTCGACCCCGCAGACCGCACCCAGTTTCGGATGCAGATGGATAGTGACCTGACCGTCCAAGGCGACGGTATCAGCGTCAAGACCCTGTACCGCGACGCCCGCGAGACAGTGCGTTTCGTGACACTGGCCGCGGGCAGCAGCTTGAGCGAACTCCCCTCCGGCGGGGCTGAAATCCTGATTCTCTCAGGCCTCTGCCAAGAAGGCGGCGATCACTTGCCAAAAGGCACGTGGCTCCGGCTTCCCGAAGGGACGCCTTTGCGGATCACGGCGCAGGACGAGGGTGCCACCTTGTGGATAAAAACAGGGCATCTGCCCTTTGCGACCGCACCAACAGTCTGAACTTTCAAAGCGCGCAGAAGGGCCTTATGACGGGTCTGCCTCTGTGCCGAGACCGCCCCCTGCCCAGCAATATTGCGTGAAGGAAAACGCACGATGACCAAACCATCCTACCATGTGCCAACCGGCGGCCTGCCTCCGCAGACACAATTGCTGACAGACCGCGCCGTCTTTACCGAAAGCTATGCAGTCATCCCCAAAGGGACGATGACCGACATTGTCACCAGCAACCTGCCGTTCTGGGACAAGACACGCGCTTGGGTTCTCGCACGGCCCCTGTCGGGGTTTGCGGAAACCTTCAGCCAGTACATCATGGAGGTCGGCGCAGGCGGCGGCAGCGCGCGGCCCGAAACCGACCCCGCGGCACAAGGGGTGATCTTTGTGGTGGACGGGGGCTTTACCCTGACAATTCAAGGTGTCGCGCACAATCTGTCAGCAGGCGGTTATGCCTATCTGCCTGCAGGCTGCGACTGGTCGCTTGCCAATACCACGGATGCGAAAACAACATTCCACTGGATCCGCAAAGCCTATCAAGCGGTGGACGGGATCGACCACCCGACCGCCTTCGTCACCGATGAGGCGGCGGGCACGACAATCGCCATGCCCGACACCGATGGCGCATGGCAGACCACCCGTTTCGTGGACCCCGCCGATATGCGCCATGACATGCACGTCAATATCGTGACCTTCCAACCCGGCGGCGTGATCCCCTTTGCCGAAACCCATGTGATGGAACACGGGCTGTACGTGCTGCAGGGCAAGGCCGTCTACCGGCTCAATCAGGACTGGGTCGAGGTCGAGGCAGGTGATTTCATGTGGCTGCGCGCCTTTTGCCCGCAGGCGTGCTATGCGGGGGGGCCGGGGCCATTCCGTTATCTGCTCTATAAGGATGTGAACCGGCACATGCCGCTTAACCGCTAGGCGCGCGAAACCCCTCGGGAATGGTATCGCGGCCCTCAAGGATCAGGTCGGCCATGACCTCGCCCACCTTCGGAGCCATGCCGAACCCGATCTTGAACCCGCCATTGGCGATGAATGCGCCCTGACGCAGCGGATGCGGCCCCAGCACAGGGGCGCGGCTTTGGCTGCGGGGGCGCACACCGGCCCAGCGTTCGATGACCTCGGCCCCTGCCAGAACAGGGAAAGCAGCAATGGCACGCGCCAAGACCTCATCCAATGCTGTGTCGGTTGCAGTCGGATCATCGAAATCCCGCTCCGAGGTCGACCCGATCGCCACCGTCCCATCGCCATGGGGAATGATATGCAGCGCATCGGCAAATAACTGCGGCTGCCCTGCCGCATCATAACGGAGCAAGGCGGCCTGCCCTTTGACGCCGTTCCCGCCAATCTCGCGCAGGCCGTCCCAACCGGTGGCCCAGACAACGGAACCCTCGGGCGGCGCATCTGTTACCACTTCGCCACCCAAGGCAACGATGGCATCAGCCAAGGCCTGCGTTGCACGGCGCGGATGGATCAGAGCGGACAGGGTGTCATGGACGACCAACCCTGTTGGCGATGGCGGCATCCAGCCAGTGCGGCCCGCCTCGACCACCTCCCATTTGGCCTTGCCCTGCCAAAGCTCTGCCGCCGTCAAGGCCCGAGCGCGGGCCAATGCAACAGCAGGCGCGTCAGCCAAAGGCTGCAAGCGGCCTGACCTGGCATAGCCGACATCGGCCCCAGTCAGCCTTTCGACATCAGCCCAAAAGGTCTCTGCCATAATCAGGCTGTCAAACTGGAACGCCTTTTTGTCATTCCAGTTTTCAGGCACATGCGGGGCCAAGGCACCGACCAATCCGCCGCTGGCCCCTGCGGCGACACCGGCTGGGTCAATCACACGGACAAAGGCCCCCCGCCGCGCGCAGGCATAGGCTACCGACAGGCCGAATACGCCCGCCCCCATTACCGTGATATCAGCCGTTGCCATTCCGCGCCCTTCCGCCCAAAGATGGCGCATACCTAAGGCGTAGGGCGATGACAGACCAGACTGCAAAACTCGACTGGCGCAACGGGGTGCCGATTGCGACCGCCTTTGACGATCCCTACTATTCGCTCGATAACGGGCTGGCCGAAACACAGTACGTCTTTCTGGGCGGAAACGACCTGCCCGCGCGCTTCGGCGGCGATCTCGTGATCGGAGAACTCGGTTTCGGAACCGGCCTGAACCTCTTGGTGACATGGGCGGCATGGGCAGAGGCGGGTCAACAGGGGCACCTGCACTTCACCTCTTTCGAAGCCTTCCCCCTGGCGAAAGACGACATGCGCGCGGCATTGGCCCATTTCCCGCAACTGTCCGGCTATGCCCAAATCCTGCTGGCAGACTGGCAGCCCGGCGATGGGCCGACACAGCTGACAGACGGCCCCATGCTGCATGTCATCACCGGCGATGCACGGCAAACCTTGCCTGCATGGGCGCACAAGGTTGACGCATGGTTCCTTGACGGGTTCTCACCGGCCAAGAACCCCGAGCTTTGGGAACCGGACCTGATACGCGCCGTCGCAGCGCATACCAAAGCGGGCGGAACAGCGGCGACCTATAGTGCCGCTGGACATATCCGGCAAAGCCTATCAGATGCGGGTTTCGAAGTGACGCGCACCGCGGGCTTTGGCCGCAAGCGGCATATGACCCGCGCAAGGATGCCTGATGCAGACTGATACACGCCTCGGCATCCTTCTGATGATCGCCACGACCTTCGTCTTTGCGGTGCAAGACGGGATTTCACGGCATCTGGCCGAGAACTACAACGTCATCATGATCGTGATGATCCGCTACTGGTTCTTCGCGGCCTTCGTCATCACCATCGCGACACGGCAATCAGGGTCGATCCGGGCAGCAGCGGCCACGAAACAGCCGCTGCTGCAAATCACACGCGGCACGCTGCTGGCACTGGAAATCTGTGTGATGGTCAGCGCCTTCGTCTTGCTGGGCCTCGTGGAAAGCCACGCGATCTTCGCCTGCTACCCCTTGCTCATTGCGGCCCTATCCGGCCCGGTGCTTGGCGAACAGGTGGGCTGGCGGCGCTGGACCGCGATCGGGATCGGTTTCATCGGCGTGCTGGTGATCCTGCAACCGGGCTACACCGTCTTTGCACCCGCCGCGGCGATCCCCCTCGCGTCTGCGCTGATGTTCGCACTTTACGGCCTCCTGACACGCTATGCGGCACGCAAGGACACAACGGCCACATCGTTCTTCTGGACTGGCACATCAGGGGCCGTGGTGATGACGATCGCGGGCGTCTGGTTCTGGGAACCGATGACAGCGGCAGACTGGCAATGGATGGCGGCACTCTGCTTGACGGGTGCGGGGGGGCACTGGCTCTTGATCAAAACCTATGAAGTCGCCGAGGCGAGCGCAGTGCAACCCTTCGCCTACCTGCAACTGGTCTTCGCCAGCGCGATCGGCATCTTCCTCCTTGGCGAAACACTCCGCCCCAATGTGGCCCTCGGGGCGGCAATCGTCGTCGGAGCAGGGCTGTTCACGCTCTGGCGGGCAAAACAAAAACAATAACGCCCCTTCTTCCGAGCGGAAATATCCCCGCCGGAGGCTTGAAAGTCAGCCACGTTCAGGGCGGGCGCGCGGGCGGACTT
>CAYGMX010000241.1:0-5057 GCA_964351055.1 uncultured Loktanella sp.
CCGCTCTGCGGTATCTTTGCGACTTGAAACTTCTGGATCAGCATGGCCAGTTTTTGCGCCTCTGACGCAAGCGTGTCACCGCGTGTCATCGACTCCTGCACCATGGCGGCGTTTTGCTGCGTCACCTGATCCAGTTGGTTGACCCCAATGTTGATTTCGGAAAGGCCGATAGACTGTTCCTGCGCACTGGTCGCGATCTGAGAGGTCATCGTCGCAATTTCGTTCACCTGCGCGATAATCTCGGTCAGGGCCTCACCCGCGTTTCCGACAAGCAGGGTGCCTTGTTTGACATGCTTGGAGCTGTTGGCAATCAGTTCGGATATCTCCTTTGCAGCCTCGGCAGAGCGTTGGGCCAGGGCGCGGACTTCCGATGCGACAACTGCAAAGCCTCTGCCGGACTCGCCCGCTCTCGCCGCCTCAACGCCGGCATTCAAGGCCAAGAGGTTGGTTTGAAACGCGATATCGTCAATCACGCCGATGACCTGTGTGATCTGCTTGGAAGAATTCTCGATCTCGCCCATCGCGTTGACTGCCTGCGCTACGATTTCACCGTTCTTGGTCGCTTCGGCACGGGCCTTGCTGACAGAGCTATCGACCGATTTCGCGTGCTCTGCCGCGGACCGCACGCTCGCTGTCAATTCATCCAAGGCGGCGGCGGTTTGTTCCAGCGTCGCGGCCTGATTTTCGGTGCGCTGCGACAGTTCCGTGGTGGCGGCATTTGTGTCTGCGGTTGTCGTTTCGATCATGGCGGATGTTGCGATCACTCTTGTGATGGCCAGATGGAGCGCCGCCACAGCATCGTTGAATTTACCGCGCAGTTCCTCATATTCGGGTGCGAAAACTTGCGTGATGTTTGTGGTCAAGTCGCCATCGGCAAGCTGCGCAAGCTCGCGCTGCATCGTTGTCATGACCGCATCCTGCTCTGCGCGGGATTTTGCACGCTCAGCGGATGCAGCGGCGCGCGCAATCTGGTTTTCACGAAAGACATTCAGCGCACGAGACATCCGGCCCAGTTCGTGATCGTGCTCCGTGCCGGAGATTTCGACCTCATTGTCGCCTGCGGCAAGCCTGTCGGTTGTATTCGCCAGCCGTGCTACAGAGAGAGATATCCAGCGCCCGATCAAGAAAGCAGATATAACCGCAGCAAGGGTCGCCAGCACACCAGCGGTCGGAATAATCACGCGCAAACGTTCAACGATCCCAATGCCATCGTCACCGATTACGACTTGACGATCAACGATTTCGGCGGCTAATGCGTCAAGCCGGTTTTGCACATCTGGGCCAATTTGGTCGAGAGTGTCTTCCTGAATACTAAAGGCCGACCTGTTTGCTGCTGAATAGGCCTGCAGCAAGTCGGCGTAGCCCGTGACCTGGTCTTGCAAACTGCTGATCTCGGCGCCCAATGCGCCTGGCGGATTCAGCGCGCGCAACTGTCCCAAGGCCCGTTGAAAGGACTGGTATTCAGCGGCAAAGGAGTCAAAATCCGCAGGATCGCCTGAGAGCAGGTATTGCTTGCTTTGGACAGTCGCTGTCAGTGACGCCTGCAAGGTCCGGCCGGCTGTCGCGATAATTGCAGGGTTTCCACCCTGGATTGCTGTGTTGAAGATGGCGTTCACGCTGGCCATGATTTGGTCGCTCTGCAGTTTGAAATCTTCGCGCAGCTGGTGAGCCTGAACAAGCAGATCGGCCATCTTGTTAAATTCTGTTCTATAGAGTCCGGCCTGATCGACAAGGTCCTGCACCATGGCTTGCCGTGTCGGGGCGATTGCGAATGTCTGCATCAATGCGCGGTCGGTCAAAACTTCGTCAATGTTGGCGATGACCTCGTCGCGATAGGTCTGGCTGGGGTCGATCCGGTATTTGAGTGAGGCAAGGCGCGCCTCGAAAATATCCTCCATGAAGGCGCTGATGGCCACGGATTGGCCTGAAATACCGTTATATTCCATATAACCTGTCCCCAAAGCACCAACCGACCGGTGCGAAAACGCAGCCAATCCCACAAGCATGAGGGTGAGAATCAGAAAACCACTGTTGATGCGGCGCGAAATGGGCCAGGATTCGAGCATCGGCTACTCCTTTGACGTGTCGGAGTAACCTTTAGCTGCCAATTGCTAATGCTGCGTGAATCGCCGCACAAAAACCTGCAACACCTTGATTATCTTAAGAGAGTGCGGCAGCTTGCTTTGCCAGTACGGTGATTCCGGCCCAGTCTTTGGCCAGCACCAGCTCTTTCGGCGCAACCCATGACCCGCCGACACAAAGTGTGTTGCTCAGGGCCAGATAATCCCGCGCATTGCTCAGGCTGACACCGCCTGTAGGGCAGAATTTGACTTGCGGGATCGGTGCGCCGATGGCCTTGAGCGCGGGCGCGCCGCCGTTTGCTTCGGCGGGAAAGAATTTTTGCACTGTATAGCCGCGCTCGAGCAGGCGCATCGCTTCGGATGCGGTTGCGGTACCGGGAAGCAAGGGCAGGTCGTTGGCTTCGCATGCGTCCAGCAAGCGGTCGGTCGCACCGGGTGACACGCCAAATGTGGCCCCCGCGGCCTTGGCATCCTCGACGTCTTTGGGTGTCAGCAATGTCCCCGCGCCCACAACACCGCCGGCGACAGCGGCCATTTCGCGGATGGCGTCCAGTGCGGCCGGTGTCCGCAGTGTCACCTCAAGCGCCGGAAGGCCGCCAGCGACAAGCGCGCGGGCCAGATCGGCGGCAATGCTGGCGTCATCAATCACCAGCACAGGCACAACAGGTGCCAGCAAACAGACTTTGGCAGCGGCGGCAGAGGCTTCTTGGGGGGTCATCGTGATAATCCTTCGTGGCGTGTCAGGTGCGAAGATGCAGCAAGGGACGCATGGGGAACAAGGGCAAGCATATTAGACAACAACGCCGGCCCCCTCTGCAGCAAGGCCTACATTCTTGCGGAAGACCTCGAAAAGTTCGCGCCCAACGCCGGTACCGTTGCCGCTGAGGTCGGCCGTGGCGGGCGTGCGGGTGCTCAGATCAACGCCCAGCACTTCGATGGTGCCTGTCGTTGCGTCCAGCCGGATAATATCGCCATCGCGCACCATCGCAATGGGCCCGTGATCGGCGGCTTCGGGGCAGACATGGATCGCGGAGGGAACCTTGCCCGACGCGCCAGACATGCGCCCGTCTGTGACCAGAGCCACTTTCAGACCCCGATCCTGCAAGACGGCCATGGTCGGGGTCAGGCCGTGCAATTCGGGCATGCCGTTGGACTTTGGCCCTTGGAAACGCACGACAATCACGGTGTCCTGGGTCAGCTCGCCTGCCTTGAACGCATCCTTCACCGCCTCTTGGGTGTGGAACACGCGGGCAGGGGCCTCGATGATATGCCGTTCTGGGGCGACCGCCGAGGTCTTGATCACGCCGCGGCCAAGGTTGCCGGACAGTTGCACAAGCCCGCCTTGCGGCTGGAACGGATCATGCGCGGGACGCAGGATTTTCTCGTTCAGGGATGTGCCGGTTCCGGGCGCATAGCTGACGCGCCCATCAACCAGTTTCGGCTCTTGCGTATAAAGCGCCAGACCATCGCCTGCCACGGTCTTGGTATCATCATGCAAAAGGCCCGCCTTGAGCAATTCGCCGATCATGAAACCCAGACCGCCTGCGGCGTGGAAATGGTTCACATCGGCCAACCCGTTGGGATAGACCTTGGCCATCAGCGGGGTCACCGCAGACAGATCGCTGAAATCCTGCAGATCAAGCATGATGCCTGCGGCCTTGGCCATGGCGGGCAGGTGGATGACCAGATTAGTGGACCCGCCGGTTGCCATCAGGCCGACGATGCCGTTCACAAAGGCTTTTTCGTCAAGGATATCGCAAACTGGGCGGTAATCATTGCCAAGGGCGGTGATTTCCAGCGCGCGCTCCGTTGCGGCAGTGGTCAGCGCATCGCGCAATGGCGTACCGGGATTGATGAATGACGCGCCGGGCAGGTGCAGCCCCATGAATTCCATCAGCATCTGGTTGGTGTTGGCCGTGCCATAGAACGTGCAGGTGCCGGGACCATGATAAGACGCCATCTCGGCTTTCATCAGTTCTTCGCGGCCGACTGCGCCGGTGGCGAATTGCTGGCGCACACGGGCCTTTTCATCGTTGGGCAGGCCTGACACCATCGGGCCCGCAGGCATGAAAATGGCAGGGATATAGCCAAATGTCGCAGCAGCCATCACAAGTCCGGGCACGATCTTGTCACAGACGCCAAGATAGACGGCGGAATCAAAGACGTTATGGGACAGGCCGACGCCGGCGGCCAGCGCAATGACGTCGCGCGAAAACAGGGACAACTCCATGCCGGTCTGGCCTTGGGTCACGCCATCACACATGGCAGGGACACCGCCTGCCACCTGTGCGGTGCCGCCTGCGGCCCGTGCCGCGGCGCGGATCAGGTCGGGGTAGGTTTCAAAGGGCTGATGGGCTGAAAGCATGTCGTTATAGGCGGTGATGATGCCGATGTTGGGCGTGCGCGCATCGGTCAGCGCATCCTTGTCGGCACCCATGGCAGCATAGGCATGCGCCTGGTTCCCGCAGGTCAGATGCGCGCGGCGCGGCCCTTCTGCGGCGGCGCGGGCCATGGTTTCAAGGTACTTCTGGCGCGGCCCTTCAGAGCGGGCACGGATACGGTCGGTCACGGCGGCGATGGTGGGGTGCAGCGGCATGGCGTCCTCTTGGTTTTGCAGTCGAGGCGGCTATACCATGACGTGTTAGCGCTAACAAGAGGCGAGGGCGGGATGCAATGCCGCAGGCCCGCAATTTGGCGGTGTATCAACGGCGCTAATGCATGCTAAGGGAACGAAAACGGGCATAAAAACGGGCATCGTCATGAACAGAAGAACTTTTCTCGGGGGAGCACTGATATCAGGGCTTGCGGGTTGTGCAGTCCCGGCACTGCAAGGCGGGGTAGCGCGGCCCGATATCCCCCGGTCTTACGACCTGCGCGCGCTGCGCTTTCAGGCGCAACCGGACCTTGTCACGTCAGAGAGTGAGACCTTTTACCCCGCCGCCGATGTGGTGTGGCGGGGCGACCCCACAGGTCCGC
>CAYGMX010000242.1:0-5030 GCA_964351055.1 uncultured Loktanella sp.
AGATCACAGCGGATGGTCAATTCGACATCGTCAGCCAGACCACAGAAGTACCGGGTGACGCCTGGACGGACTACCTGCCTGAATCGGCTGTTCTGATCTCTGACTGGGAAACGCTAGGTTGCGGGATGTACAACACCGAGACCGAAACCTGCGTTCAGCTGACATCGAACTACTAAGACATTGATGGCACGGGGCTTTCTGCCTCGTGCCTCATTTCTGTCTGACAGATTGGCCCCCTATAAATGTATCGACTGCTTTCACTGGCCCTTGCCCTGTGGCTGACCTTGCCTGCTGCGGCTGCGGCGCAGTCCGTGCAGGACATTCTGCAAACATATGATGATGAAGTCCTCAACCCCGGCCGCCAGAGCGTAGATGTGGTGCTGGACGCGCTGGTTGACAGCGGACTGCCGCAGGCGCTGCCTTTTCTTGAAGCATGGCGCGACCGCGAAATCGTGCAGCGGGGCACGGATGGCCTGTTCTTCCGCGCGACCGACGATGGTGGCGATTTCACCCTGACCGATCTGGATACCGGCGCAGTCGCGGGCTTATCCGACGGCGCCGACCTGACCGCATCGCGACCCAATGGCGGGGTACGCCGCGCGATCGGGGATGCATTGGTGCAGTTCCAACTGTCCGATCCTGACATCACCAAACGCCAGGCGGCGGTTGACGCCATCGCACGCAGTATGGACGCCAGCCAGCTTGGCCCGCTTGCAGCCTCGATCGAGGCCGAACCCGATGCTGACCTGAAACGCGTCAAGACGCGCTTGGCAGGTATGCTTGGTGCGCTTTTTGCCGATACCCAAGATGCGCGTATTGCAGCGATCGAAGCCCTTTCAGGCGATCTGTCGGTGGATGTGCGGGCGGTCCTGAACACCGTGCTCGCGACCAGTCCCGGCGTTGCCACCACAGTGCCGGACAATGCAAATATCGCACAAATGCTTGTCGCGGGGGCAGACCTGAGCATGGTCGATTCCTATGACCGCCTTGTTGCGGCAGACCTTGCCCCTGCCTTGATCCCGACCAGCGCCATCCGCGATGCGTTAATCACCCATATGGACAGCGGGATGGTAGGCGGCCTGCCTGTTGCTTCTCTTGATACCGACACCGCCCGCGAGACTGCCTATGATGCGCTGGCGGCTGCGGGCACTGTCGCCCCGCGTGTGACAGTCGCAGAGCAGGGCGAAGCCATCGCCGCACATGTCTTTTATTTGGCATATAACGAACCTGATCCGGTGATTACCGATGCCGCGCGGACTGCGCTTGATGCCATCGAAACCAAGGTCGCACTCAGCCAGACTGTTGATCTGGGGCTTGATGCGCTCTCGCTCGCGTCGATCTATTTTCTGGCAGCCATCGGGCTGGCCATCACCTTTGGCGTGATGGGTGTCATCAACATGGCGCATGGCGAATTCATCATGATGGGGGCCTATACCGGTTTTGTGGTCCAGCAATTCGTGCCTGATTACACCTTGTCGATCATCATCGCGTTGCCCTTGGCGTTTGCGATCACATTTGGTGCGGGCGTCACGATGGAGCGGTTGGTGATCCGCCATCTCTATCACCGGCCGCTGGAAACACTGCTGGCAACTTTTGGTATTTCCATCGCCCTGCAACAACTTGCCAAGAACATTTTCGGCACCCAAGCACGCCCGCTGACATCACCCGAATGGCTGGCAGGCGCGTTGCAGTTCAACGATGTCATCGGGATCAGCTATATCCGCATCGCGATCTTCGTGCTGGCCCTGCTGTTTCTGGCGCTGATCCTCTTTGTTCTCAAAAGGACCCGTCTGGGGCTAGAGGTGCGTGCCGTCACCCAGAACCCTGGCATGGCTGCATCCATGGGGATCAACCCCGACCGGATCAATATGCTGACCTTTGGCCTTGGGTCGGGGATTGCGGGGATCGCCGGTGTCGCCATCGGGCTCTATGCCAAGGTCACATCGGAAATGGGCGCCGATTACATTGTGCAAAGCTTTATGACCGTGGTCGTGGGTGGTGTGGGCAATGTCTGGGGCACGCTGGCGGGGGCGTCGCTGATTGGCTTCCTGCAAAAGGGGATTGAATGGTTGAACCCGTCCAATACCCTTGCCGCGCAGACCTATATGATCCTTTTCATCATTCTGTTCATCCAATTCCGGCCCAAGGGCATCGTCGCCCTCAAAGGTCGGGCGGCGGCGGATTAAACGATGCGCAAGACATTCATCTCTCAAAACCCTTCAGTGCTTTGGTTTATACTCGCGCTTGCGATCTTTACGGTCGTTGTCACGGTGCTGTCCGAAGCCACGGGTGTCGGCCTGATCTCGACCTCTTTTGTCAAGACGCTGGGCAAGACCCTGTGCCTGTGCCTTGTGGCCATCGCCATGGATGTGGTCTGGGGCTATTGCGGGATCCTGTCGCTGGGCCACTTTGCGTTCTTCGGGATCGGCGGCTATGCCATCGGCATGTGGCTGATGTATGCGCGCACCGAAGGGATCGTAATCGCCAGCCTTGCAGGCCAACCGCTGCCGCCCACACCGCAAGAAATCTCGGACGCCATCGGCAACCAGATATTTGGGGTCGTGGGCAGTTCCGAATTCCCGCTTATCTGGAGCTTTGCCGACAGCCTGTTCCAGCAACTGCTGATGGTCGTGCTGGTGCCCGGCCTGCTGGCGCTGGTCTTTGGGTGGCTGGCCTTCCGGAGCCGCGTGACAGGCGTGTACCTTTCGATCCTGACGCAGGCGATGACGCTGGCGCTCGCGCTTTACCTTTTCCAGAACGATAGCGGGTTGCGCGGCAACAACGGCCTGTCAGGGCTACAAAACATCCCCGGCTACGAGGACACATCGCAGGCTGTGATCTCAATCGTCTTCTTCATCGCCTCGGCCATCGCCTTGGCGGCGGGGTATATCTTTTTCGCATGGATCGTGTCAGGCAAGATGGGCAGCGTGATCAAGGGAATCCGCGATAATGAGGCCCGCGTGCGGTTTCTGGGCTACCATGTGGAAAGCTACAAACTGTTCGTTTTTACCACGACTGCGGTTGTCGCAGGGATCGCGGGGGCGCTTTATTATCCGCAGGCCGGTATCATCAACCCCGGCGAAATCGCACCCATCGCGTCGATCTACCTTGCAGTCTGGGTGGCCATCGGCGGACGCGGGCGGCTTTACGGCGCGGTGATCGGGGCGGCTTTTGTCTCGCTTCTGTCCAGTTGGTTCACAGGCGGCGGCGCGCCTAACATCAACCTTGGGTTCTATGTGATCCAATGGACAGACTGGTGGCTTGTCCTGCTGGGGCTCTCTTTTGTCGCGGTCACCCTGTTCTTTCCCAAGGGGATCGGCGGGCTGTTTGATCTGCTGGTCAGGAAACAACCATGAGCATGCTGCTTGAAGTCTCTGGCGTGACAGTCACCTTTGACGGGTTCCGCGCGATCAACAACCTGTCCATCAACTTTGCCAAGACCGAATTGCGGGCGATCATCGGCCCCAATGGTGCGGGCAAGACAACTTTCATGGATATCGTGACCGGAAAGACCAAACCGGACGAAGGCCGCGTCATCTGGGGCGACAAGAATATCTCGCTTTTGGGGATGTCAGAAAGCCAGATCGCGCGCGAAGGGATCGGACGGAAGTTCCAGAAACCCACAGTATTCGAGGCACAGACCGTACGCCAGAACCTTGCAATGGCGCTGAAAACCCCGCGCGGGCCGTTTGCCGTGCTGATGCACAAAAAGACCAAAACCAACGCGGAACGGATCGAGGCTGTCGCAGAACAGATCGGCCTGACAGATAGCCTGACCCGTGTCGCAGGCGAGCTGAGCCACGGGCAAAAGCAATGGCTGGAAATCGGGATGCTCTTGGCGCAGGAACCACGGCTGATGCTGGTGGATGAACCTGCAGCGGGGATGACACCGGAAGAGCGCGAAAAGACGACAGATATCCTGAAAGAAGCGGCCAAGGCGCGCGCGGTCGTTGTTGTCGAACATGACATGGAGTTCGTGCGGCGGCTGGATTGCAAAGTCACCGTGCTGCACGAGGGCGCGGTGCTGGCTGAAGGCAGCCTTGACCATGTGACATCGAACCAGACGGTCATTGATGTCTATCTGGGACGTGCCCATGCTTGATGTGCGCAATGTCGATCTGAAATATGGGCAAAGCCAGATCCTTTTTGACATCTCGCTTGGGGCTGAGGTGGGCAAGATCACAGCCGTGATGGGCAATAACGGGGTGGGCAAGACCAGCCTGCTAAAGGCGATCTCTGGCCGTCATCCAATTGCCGCGGGAACCGCATCGGTCAACGGCAGCGCTGTCCAGCTTGCTTCGGCTTATCACGCTGCGCGCGCAGGGATCGCCTATGTGCCACAAGGGCGTGAAGTTTTCCCGATGATGACGGTGCGGGAAAATCTAGAAACCGGGTTCGCCTGCTTGCCGAAATCCGAACACGCGATCCCTGATTTCGTGTTCGATTTGTTCCCTGTCCTGCGCGAAATGCAAACGCGGCGCGGAGGCGACCTGTCTGGTGGACAGCAGCAGCAGTTGGCGATTGCGCGCGCGCTGATCACACGACCCAAGGTTCTCTTGCTGGACGAACCCACCGAAGGAATCCAGCCCAATGTGATCCAGCAGATTGGTGACGCGCTGGAACTGCTGCGCGATCAAGGGCAAATGGCGATTGTCCTTGTCGAACAGAACGCCGATTTCGCCTACCGCATCGCGGATACATTCACCGTGATGGAACAAGGCAGGGTCAAGCGCAGTGCCCCCAAAGAAAGTTATAGCAAGGATATGCTGATGCAGGATTTGGCGCTCTGATACCGTAGTCAGGATTTGCCCTGCGCGATCAGGATACACCGCTTATTGCCGTGCAACATAAAGAAAAAGCCGCCACCGGTTGCGGTGACGGCTTTTTCGTATCTGGAGCAGACGCGGGTTAGTCTGCGGTCAGCAAAGGCGGCTTGTTACCGCGATCCGAAATACGGCCTTGGGCCGGTGACTCGAAGTTCTGGTCCAACGCGCCTTTGTTCCCGCCCACCTTGCAGCACCCGCCTATGA
>CAYGMX010000243.1:0-5018 GCA_964351055.1 uncultured Loktanella sp.
TGAACAGGCTGCCGAAGACGCTACCGCTGCCATCAGATCATCACCGGCAGCGGTAGCGTCGTCGGCCGCCGGTTCAAGCGCAGCCTCCGCCTCGGCAGCAGCGGCGTCAAGTTCTGCGGCCGCCTCAGCGGCGGCAGCTTCAGCCGCAGCGGCAGCTTCGGCAGCAGCGGCTTCGGCAGCGGCCGCTTCTGCGGCAGCAGCGGCTTCTGCGGCGGCGGCAGCTTCAGCAGCAGCAGCTTCGGCAGCCGCAGCTTCGGCAGCGGCGGCGGCTTCAGCCTCGGCGGCGGCCTGTTCAGCCGCTTGGGTCGCACCGGTCAAAACGCCAACCGCGGCACGCGGGTCACGGCCTTCGACGGCATATTGATAGCCAAAAAAGCCAACAACAGCCAAAACTACGAGGATTACAATTGCACGCATTGGTCACATCCTTCCAAATCTGTCCATTCAGGCCCCTTGGGCCTCTGAGCGTGGCATATGTCAGACACGGCCCTAAAGTGGAAGAAGATTCGTGAGGAAACATTCGGCGGAAAACCGCATCTTTTCCGGGTTGAAGACACCTCGCGGGACGTCTAGTTTGCACATCACCTGAATGGAACAATGCAAGGATAAAGACCATAGGACGCAGACCCCACAACGCGCCACCCCAGCGCGAAACAGGCCCACGCATCAACGAACGGATCACGTCGGATGAAATCCGGCTGATCGGGGCAGACGGCGACAACGTCGGAGTTGTATCACCCGCACGCGCGATGGAAATGGCTGAAGAAGCCGGGCTCGATTTGGTAGAGATTTCTCCCAATGCAAACCCGCCGGTTTGCAAAATCATGGACTATGGCAAGTACAAATACGAGACTCAGAAAAAAGAAGCTGAGGCCCGCAAGAAGCAAAAGATCATCGAGATCAAAGAGATCAAGTTCCGCCCGAACACCGACGATCACGACTATGGCGTGAAAATGCGCAGCGTCTTCAAGTTTCTGGAAAATGGCGACTAGGTAAAGATCACCCTGCGGTTCCGTGGCCGCGAAATGGCGCACCAAGAACTTGGCCGCCAACTCCTTGAACGTGTCGCAGAAGATACCAAGGATGCAGGCCGCGTGGAGAACTTTCCCAAGATGGAAGGCCGCCAGATGGTCATGTTGATCGGACCGCTTCCGAAATAACCGGCCCGTCCCGCTGTAACGCGACAAAAAACCCCCGATCACTCGGGGGTTTTTTCGTTTCAGGCTGCGGCAGCGACTGCACGCCCCGTGATGACCTTGACCAGATGGGCACGATATTCAGGCGATCCGTGTAGATCGGCGATCATGCCATCCGCAGGAACGGACAGTCCCTCAAGGGCCGATTTGTCAAAATTGGCACTCAGCGCCTCTTCTGCTTCGGTCCAGCGGAACACACCGTTCTCTGATGCGCCGGTGACGGCCACGCGCACGCCGTCGGCGTATTTGGCGACAAAGACGCCGACCAGCGCGAACCGTGAAGCGGGCTGCACAAACTTTTCGTAATGCGCCTTCTGTGGTACAGGGAAACGGACCTCGGTGATGACTTCGCCTTCGTTAAGGGCTGTTGCAAACATCCCTTCAAAGTAGTCGTCTGCCGCGATCTGCCGTGCATTCGTTATGATTGTCGCACCCGACCCTAAGGCTGCGGCGGGATAGCAGGCCGATGGGTCATTGTTGGCCAGTGACCCGCCAAGGGTGCCGCGATTGCGGACTGCAGGATCGCCGATATGCGCCGCCAGTGCGGCCAGTCCCGGATAATGGGCTGCGACCTCTCTGGCCACCCTTGCAGGGGTCGTCGCACCACCGATCCAGACCGCGCCGTCGTCTGCCAGACAGACACCCTGCATCTCGCCGATACCTGTCAGGCTGACCAAGGTTGCCGGCATGGCAAGCCGCGCCTTGAGCGTCGGGATCAGTGTTTGCCCCCCGCCCAGCGCCTGCGCGTCTTCATCCTTGAGTGCCTTGACCGCATCCGCAATCGTGGAAGGCCGTTCAATTTCAAAAGCATACATGAGCGTTCTCCCTTATGCGTTGTTCATGGCCGCCCAGACACGCGCAGGTGTCAAAGGCATGTCGATATGGGTGACGTTCTTGCCGCCCGATTGCAGCGCGTCAATCACCGCATTCACCACGGTGGCCGGCGAACCGATGGCACCCGCCTCGCCGCAGCCTTTCACCCCAAGCGGGTTATGGGTACAGGGCGTGCCTTGCGAATGATCGACGCGATAGAAGGGCAGATCATCCGCACGCGGCATGACGTAATCCATATAGCTGGCAGACAAAAGCTGGCCATTGGCGTCATAGCTGGCGTTTTCAAGCAAAGCCTGCCCGATCCCCTGCCCCAGACCACCGTGAACCTGCCCTGTGACGATCATCGGGTTCATCACATTGCCGAAGTCGTCCACCGCGATAAAGCTTTCTACAGTCACCTTCCCTGTCTCGGGGTCCACTTCCACCTCGCAGGCGTAAGCGCCAGAGGGATAGGTAAAGTTCGCAGGATCATAGAAGGCGGTTTCTTCCAGTCCCGGTTCGATATTCTCGATCGGGTATTCATGGGGAATATAGGCTTTCAGGGCAACCTCACCAAAACTGACGGATCTGTTGGTGCCTTTGACCTTGAACTGCCCATCGCTGAAATCCACGTTCTCGGGGGTGTCTTCGAGCATGTGCGCGGCGATCTTCGTGGCTTTCACGATAATCTTTTCGGTTGCCCGCACCATGGCAGACCCGCAGACCGCAAGACTGCGCGATCCGTAAGTGCCCATGCCAAATGGGATTTTCGAAGTATCGCCATGCACGATATCAATCGTTGACGCATCAATCCCCAGCATATCCGCGACGATCTGCGGGAACACGGTTTCATGGCCCTGCCCGTGGCTATGGGCACCTACCATGACGCTGATATTGCCAGTGGCGTTCACACGCACAGTGGCCGCATCGTAAAGCCCGACACGGCTGCCCAGCACGCCGACAAGGTTTGAAGGCGCAATCCCGCAAGCCTCGATATAGGCATTCATCCCCAAACCGCGCAGCTTGCCATTTGCCTCACTGGCCTTGCGGCGCGCGGCAAAACCCGGACGGTCAACAAGGCTCTCCAGCCTGTCCATGAGCGCGTCATAGTTACCTGAATCGTATTCAAGTCCGGCCGCACTGGTAAAGGGATACTGGTCCGGTTTGACGAAGTTCTTGCGCCGCAGTTCAATGGGATCCATGCCCAGTTCGCGCGCTGCCATATCGATGACGCGTTCGATGGAATAGGTGGCCTCGGGCCGCCCAGCGCCCCGATAGGCATCCACCGGCGCTGTGTTGGTGAACACGGCTTTGACGTTCACATAAACATTGGGGACCGTATAGTTGCCCGCCATCAGCGTGCCATGCAGGAAAGTCGGCGTCGCGGTCGAGAAGTTGGACAAATAGGCCCCCACATTGGCCATGGTCTCGGTGCGGAAGGCGATGAAGGTGCCGTCCTTTTCACAGGCCAGTTCGATCTTGGTCACGTGGTCGCGGCCATGGGCATCGGTGAGAAACGCTTCGCTGCGGTCCGCGACCCATTTTACGGGGCGACCCACCTTCTTGGCTGCTGCCAGCACCAGCGCTTCTTCGCCGTAGTGATAAATCTTTGAACCAAAGCCGCCGCCAACATCGGGGGCGATGACCGTCAGCTTGTTTTCGGGAATGCCCAACACAAAGGCCGAAATCAACAGCCGCGTCAGGTGCGGGTTTTGTGATGTGGTCTGCAAGACATAGGAACCAGCGGCACGGTCATAGGTGCCGATGGATGCACGGGGCTCCATCGCGTTGGGCACCAGACGGTTGTTCACCAGGTCCAAGGTCGTCACATGCGGGGCCGCTTTGATCGCGGCATCTGTGGCGGCGCGGTTGTCCTCGATCCAGCCCCAGTCAAAGCACTGGTTGGTCCCGATCTCGTCATGCACGAAGTTGTCTCCTGCCAAAGCGGCGGCCATATCCACCACAGCCGGCAGTTCCTCGATTTCGGCGATAATCTCTTCTGCGGCGTCACGCGCCTGTTGCTCGGTCTCGGCAATGACAGCGGCATAGGCATCGCCCACATGACGCACCTTCCCATGGGCCAGCACTGGACGCTTGGGTTCTTTCATCGGTTCGCCATTGCGGCTGTTGATCAGCCAGCCTGCGGGGTTGCCCCCAACATCGGCAAAGTCCGCACCCGTAAAGACAGCCAGAACACCAGGCATTGCCTCGGCCGCACTGATGTCGATCGATTTGATAACGCCGTTGGCCACATTCGAGCGTGCAAAGACCGCCGAAACCTGACCGTAGGTGTTGATGTCTGCGGTATATGTTCCTGCGCCAGTCAGAAACCGCACATCCTCCCTGCGTGTTGTGCTGGCACCAATTCCACCATCTTTAGGCATGTTCTTCCTCCCTGTCGGAGCTGCCGTGCTTCAGTGAAACACCGGCCCCAAAATTTCGATGCAAATTTGCTTATTCGGCTGCGATTGCAGAGACATCCTGACCGGACGCTGCCATGATGGCTTTCACGATGTTGTGATAGCCGGTACAGCGGCAGATATTCCCCTCAAGATACGCACGGATCTCCCCTTCCGTGGGCTTGGGGTTGTCCTTGAGCAGGGCCGCCGCCGACATCACCATCCCCGGTGTGCAGAAGCCGCATTGCAGTCCGTGATGATCCTGAAAGGCCTGCTGGATGACATTCAGAGACCCGTCCGCGTTCGCCTGGCCCTCGATTGTCGCCACCTCTGCGCCATCGGCCTCTGCGGCAAAAATGGTGCAGGCTTTGACAGCATCACCGTTCACATGCACAACGCAGGCGCCACATTGTGACGTATCGCAGCCAACATGCGTTCCGGTCAGATGCAAGTCATTGCGCAGAAAGTCGACAAGCAGTGTGCGACCTTCAATTGTTCCTGTCACGGTTTTGCCGTTCACGGTCATGGTTACCGATGCCATTCTTTCCTCCTAGAATTGGATCTCCCTGACGCGGAGTTAACCACGCCGATGCATGCTTGAGAACTGCTA
>CAYGMX010000244.1:0-4985 GCA_964351055.1 uncultured Loktanella sp.
CATCACGCGCAACTCTTTGTCGAAACTGACAGCACGCGAGCTGGACGATATCGGCCTGACATATGGTGATATCGATGCGATTGCAGAACGCTCTGCCCGCTAATACCCCAGCCCCCCACTCAGAATAAAGGCCGCGTTCGTAGTGAACGCGGCCTTTTTCATTTCGCTGGACCGATGCCGTTACTGTGGCAGAATCAAAGAGATGCCCTGTGCGGCAATAAAGGTCACAGGATCCGGTTGCATAACCCATGCACCGACCTGCTCCATCAAGGTGCCGTTTTGCAAGGATGTCACACGCTCGGCGTATGCGGCCTCTCCAAGGAAGGCAAAAAGGAAGCCCTTGAACAGGAAGCCAAGCAGCAAGACAGCGATCAGGCCTTTGAGCGGGAAGCGCGGTTTATAAAGCCGCGGCTTTGCCACGATCAATCCATCCGACGTCACCGTACGGATGACACCGTTTGACATCTTTTCGTGGCGGCGCACGATGCGCTTTAGTCTTTTGTCGAAAGGGACGTTGCCTTGCATCTTAAGGCCCTCCAAAAATTTCGCTCGTTAACAACAATTCTCACGCTTGATTGCCACGCAAACAAGACATTTCTCAAGCTAAGACTGGGTTTCACGCGAAACTGGTAGGTTTTTGCCTAAAATTAACGTCGTCCAGTCAACAATCACGCCCTTCTGGACAAGATTAAAGCCGAATTGACCATAAACCGACACCACCTCGTCGGCCTGCTCGTTCAGAATGCCCGAGAGAATCGCATAGCCGCCCTTTGCGATATTGCGCGCCATGTCCGGCGCCAAAGCAATTAACGGGCCCTTGAGGATATTGGCGAATACAAGGTCATAAGGTCCATTATCCTGAAGTTCTGGGGCCCCGAAACCTGCCGCGACAACGCAACTCACCCGCCCGTCCAGACCGTTGCTGACGACGTTCGCCTGAGCGACTTCTACAGCCAGCGGGTCGATGTCACTGGCGATAACCGAATATGGCAAAACCTTGGCCGCGGCCATCGCAAGGACGGCGGTTCCACACCCGATATCAAGAATACGCTGGCCCGCAAAACCTTGGGCCAGCAATCTGTCGAAAGCTTCAAGGCAGCCCTTTGTGGTGCCATGATGGCCCGTGCCAAAGGCCATTGCCGCATCAATGAGTAACGGCACCTTGTCGTCAGGCACTTTGTCTGCATCATGGCTGCCATAGACAAAGAAGCGGCCCGCAGGGACCGGCGCCAGTTCGCGCTGCACTTTCGACACCCAGTCCTGCTCTGGAATCTCAGAGATGTTGAACGGTTTTGCATGAAACAGTGCCGATAGAACCGCCAGCGCACCCGCATCGGGGAATTCCATGAAATACGCCCCCACTTCCCAAAGGCCGGAACCGTCCTCGATTTCGAAAACGCCGACACCGGTTGGTTCCGGCGTAGTATCCTCCAGCGCCTCGGCGAGTTGATGTGCGGCATCTTCGCCGGCAAGGGTGGTCAAGGCCGTATAGGTAAGCATGATCCTGCCTTTGTGTTGGTTCGCTTGTCCGTTATGGGGCGGTTTGCGCCCCGTCAAGCCACGCGGGGTTTGAAAGGATGACCCCTGCCACCTCATCCGCCCAAGCGGCATAGACGCGCGGGCCGGGGTGATAGCCATCCTCGGACATGTTGCTCTCGTCCAATCCCATGGAAAAGCGCAAGGCAACGCAATCGGGACGCTGCCCTGCCAGCACATGCAAATGCCGGTCAAAGCGGGCCGCCTGCCGTCCCAAGACCCACCGCAACGGATGCGGCAAGAGGGGAAACTGGCCAATTGGCGGTAGTCCCGAGATAATGATCTTTGAACAACCCAACCGCGCGGTCATTTCATTGAAAAGCCTTGTCTGCTGGCCAAGCCAGGCCCGCAAAGAAACCCCTTTGGTCACATCATTGACGCCCAGGGCCGTCACGACGACATCATATCGGGGCTGGGGTAAGTCATCGAGCCACTCCAGAACATCCGCAGTCCGTGCCCCGATACGGGCGACAAGGTCATAGTGCACGTTCATATGGTCTTGCAGGCGCGCGGTAAGTTGGCCCAGAAGCGCCTGCGCCTGCGTCGGCACGCCGACACCCAAGGCAGAGCTGTCCCCGATAATCAAAAGCCGCAAGGGGCGGCCTTGCCCCACAGCGCCGGTGCGCGCACCGGTCGGTTCAGGCAGTGCGATGTAATGGGTCCGCACATAGATCGCCTGCCCCAGCAGGACCGGCATAAGCAGGACCCGCGCTGTGATATCAAGGTAGTCCCGCGTGGCTTTAGACCCCGACACCAATCGGACAGGTCACCCCCGTACCGCCAATCCCGCAATAGCCGTTCGGATTCTTGGCCAGATACTGCTGGTGATACTCTTCCGCGAAATAGAATTCCGGTGCGTCGATGATCTCTGTCGTGATCGCGCCAAAGCCGGCTTGTGCCAAACGCGGCGCAAAGGCAGCCTTGGAAATCTCGGCCGCGGCTTTCTGCTCTGGGGTGTAGGCATAGATGCCCGACCGGTACTGGGTTCCCATGTCGTTGCCCTGCCGCATGCCTTGTGTCGGGTTGTGGCCCTCCCAGAAAACTTGCAGCAATTGATCATAAGAAATCAGCGCCGGGTCATAGATCACCCGCACGACTTCGTTGTGGCCGGTCTTGCCCGAACAGACCTCTTCATATGTTGCATTGGGCGTATAGCCGCCAGCGTAGCCCACCATCGTGGTGTGTACGCCATCAAGTTTCCAGAACATCCGCTCCACACCCCAAAAGCAGCCCATGCCGAACATCGCTTCTTGCAGGCCTGCCGGTACGTCTGCGCGCAGGGGTGTTCCCAGCACAAAATGCGTCTGCGCTGTCGGGATCGCATGAGCGCGACCGGGCAATGCCGCCTCTTTGGCGACCATTTCGGATTTTGAACGGTTCATGAAAAACATCAGCGGCCTCCTATCAGGTTCCCTTGATATATAGCGCAGACTGGCGGATTTACTACTCTGCCGCCGCCAGTAACCGCCCCTGAAACACGGTCTCGTGGCCGGGGGCGGGGTGACGCGGGATCAGAAGCGACAAAAGCAGCGATATCATAGCCATGCCTGCGGCCAGCAGGAACACCATACCGGGCGATTGCAGCCAGACATATCCTAGCAGGGCCGGCAAAAACACCGCCGCGATATGGTTGATCGTAAAGGCCACGGCAGCAGTCGGGGCGATGTCTTGTGGATCGGCGATTTTCTGGAAATAGGTCTTGATCGCCAGCGCGAGGCTGAAAAACAAGTGATTGATGATGTAAAGTGCGGTTGCCAGCACGACCCCCCAGCCAAAGTAATAGATGCCGCCATAGGCAAAGAACACCAGACACAGGCCGACATATTCGACCACCAGCGCACGGCGTTCGCCAAAAATCTGGACAATCCGGCCCAGCACGGGGGCCGCGAACATGTTGATCAGCAGTGTGACCATGAACAGTCTGGTGATGTCATCAACCGCAAATCCGAACTGTTCGACCATCATGAATCCTGCAAAGACCACAAAAATCTGGCGGCGCGCGCCGGACATGAATTGCAGCGCGTAGTAAAGCCAGTACCGCTTGCGCAGCACCATCTTCTTGATCTGCGGATGCGGGGCCTCGAACTGCGGATAGGCCAGAAGGCAGATCGTGGCGACCACAGCCGTGAACCCGCCGGACAGCCAATAGACGGTGCCATAGGTCAGGCCGAACCTGTCCCAACTCAGCACGATCAGCAAATAGACCACAAGCGTCGCACCAGACCCAGCGGACAGAAGCCACCCCAAAGTCTGCGGCGCTTTTTTCTTGTCAATCCATTGCAGTTGCAGGGATTGATTGACCGTTTCGTAATAGTGAAACCCGATCGAGGACAGCATCGTGACCGTCAAGATACCCGCCATCTGCGGAAACTCTGCTGTCACAGCCGTGGCGGCACCTAGCATGATCAGCGCGACAAGGCCCAAGACCTGCTCGCGGATAAACATGATCAGGGCAATCACCCCGATCGCAAAAAAGCCCGGTATCTCGCGGACCGTATGCAGCCAGCCAATGTCGGCCCCGTCAAAGCCCGCAACTTCGATCACAAAGTTATTGAGCAGCGCCGACCACGTCGCAAAGGCAATGGGCATCGCCATTGCCATGACAAAAAGCAACGACTGCGGCCTGCGCCAAAGCGGAAGGGACGGGGCATCTTGGAGGCGGACGTAATTCATGACAAAACGCTTACGCCTGTTCTTTGGTGAAAGCGAGATCGAGAATGCACCAATCCGCTTTGGCGCACTGCTGATGTTTGAAGGACGCGGCGATCGATGGCGGCTCAAGCGCGGGGATGCAGGCATGCGGCACCAGGGTGCGACATCTCAACACAGGCAACCCGCTCGCACCCTTGATCCACATCAAGGAAGGTTCCACCCCAACCCTTAGAAACGACCCTGCGAACAGTACGCCCCCAATGCAGGTTTGAGATGTCATCTACCGAAAACCAACCGCTCTATGCCGCGCGGGAACCGATTTTTCCGCGCCGTGTTAAAGGCTATTACCGCACCCTGAAATGGTGGGTGATGGCGGTGACTTTGGGCATCTACTATCTGACTCCGTGGATCCGCTGGGACCGTGGCCCGAACCTGCCTGATCAGGCGGTCCTGATCGATATGGCGGGGCGGCGTTTCTATTTCTTCTGGATCGAAATCTGGCCGCACGAATTCTATTTCGTCGCGGGCCTCTTGATCATGGCTGGCCTTGGCTTGTTCCTGTTTACCTCTGCCTTGGGTCGCGTCTGGTGCGGCTATACCTGCCCGCAGACCGTCTGGACCGACTTGTTCATCCTTGTCGAACGCTGGATCGAGGGTGACCGGAACGCGCGGGTCCGGCTATGGAACGCGAAATGGGATTTCCGCAAATTCCGTCTGCGCCTGACAAAATGGACCGTCTGGTTGTTGATCTCTGTGGCGACCGGTGGCGCATGGGTGTTGTCGTGCGCGGCTGCGCC
>CAYGMX010000245.1:0-4973 GCA_964351055.1 uncultured Loktanella sp.
ACCGCTGGCCGAACAAAAAACGCTGCCCCCGCAGGAGCAGCGTTTTATTTTCCGGTCAGTGGCACGGCATTACCAGCAAAAACCTAGCGGTTAAGCGACCACCAGCCCTTGCGCTTGGGCTGATCCGAAGCAGGCTTTGCCACCTCTTCCGCCACTGGCGCAGGCTCTGCTTTTGGCGCTGGTTCCGGTGCCGGTTGCGCCGCCACCTCTTCGGCCGCCTCTGCTGGTTCGACTGTCGCTTTGGGCTTTGCGCGGCTGGCACGCTTGGGCTTGGGCTTTTCTTCGGTTGCAACCGGCTCCGCTGCTTCGGCGCTCTCGGCCTCTGCGGGTTCGGGTGCGGCTTCTTGGGCTTTCTTGCGTGGCGCACGCTTTCTAGGGGCCGGTTTTGGGGCCTCGGGCGCTTGCTCGGCTGGGGCGGAGTCTACGGCAGGCTCGGCTGCGTCAACCGGCGCATCGGCGGCTGGTGCATCTTCGACCTTCTTACGTGAACGTGAACGTGTGCGTTTGGGCTTGTCTTGCGCGACCGGCGCCTCCTGCGATGCTGTCGTCTCTGCCGCACCCTGTTCCTGAGGCTCTGCATCGCTGGTGTCATCGCCTGCTTCGGTCTGCTGCGGCTTGGCACCGCCACGCCTGCGCCTGCGCCTGCGCTTGCGCTTTGGTTTATCATCGCCTTCGGCAGCCTCTGGGCGACCGGTAGCAGCAACAGCCGCGACGTCTTCTTCCTCGTCGGGGGTCTCGACGATGACTTCGTCGTCATCGTCATCCATCACCACGGTGGTGCTGACGAATGGCGCCGCCTCGGGCACAACCCGTGTTGCTGTCTTGAACTTTTCGATGGCGAAATCGGGCGATATCAGAACCGGATCACATTCGATCCGCACGGACATGCCGTACCGCGTTTCGATATCCGCGATATGTTCGCGCTTGCCGTTCATAAGGAAGTTCGCAATCGAAATCGGTGCCTTGATCAGCACCTCTTTGCTGCGACCGCGCACGCCCTCTTCTTCCAGCGCGCGCAGAATTGACAGCGCGACGTTGTCGTCCGAACGCAACAGACCTGTGCCATGACAATGCGGGCACATCTGTGTTGTGGCCTCGAGCATACCCGGGCGCAAACGCTGGCGCGACATTTCCATTAGGCCGAAACCGGAGATACGGCCCACCTGAATGCGCGCGCGGTCTGTCTTGAGCTTGTCTTTAAAGCGTTTTTCAACCGACGCATTGTTCCGGCGTTCGTCCATGTCGATAAAGTCGATGACGATCAGGCCGGCAAGGTCGCGCAGGCGCAACTGGCGGGCCACTTCGTCAGCGGCTTCAAGATTGGTCTTGAGCGCGGTCTGTTCAATGGACCCTTCTTTGGTCGCGCGACCCGAGTTCACATCGATGGCCACCAGTGCTTCGGTGATCCCGATCACGATATAGCCACCCGATGGTAGTTGGACGGTCGGGTTGAACATGCCGTTCAGATAGCTCTCGACCTGATAGCGGGCAAAAAGTGGCAGTTGTTCGGCATAGAATTTCACGTTCTTGGCATGGGACGGCATGATCATTTTCATGAAGTCCTTTGCCGTACGATAGCCGTCCTCGCCTGCAACGATAACTTCGTCGATGTCTTTGGAATAAAGATCGCGGATCGACCGTTTGATCAGGTCGCCCTCTTCATAGATTTTCGCAGGTGCAATCGATTTTAGCGTCAGTTCGCGGATCTGTTCCCACATGCGTTGCAGGTATTCATAATCGCGCTTGATCTCGGCCTTGGTGCGCTGCGATCCGGCGGTGCGAATGATCAGCCCTGCGCCATCTGGCACAGTCATGTCATTGGCGATTTCTTTCAGCTTCTTGCGATCGACGGCATTGGTGATCTTGCGGCTGATACCACCACCACGCGCCGTGTTCGGCATCAGGACGCAATAACGGCCTGCCAGCGAAAGATAAGTCGTGAGCGCCGCACCCTTGTTGCCGCGTTCTTCCTTGACGACCTGAATCAACAGGATCTGGCGAACCTTGATGACTTCCTGAATCTTATAGCGCTTGGGGCGGGGTTTACGCATGGGGCGAACATCTTCGCTGTCGTCCTCATCGGCGATACTTTCGATCTCGTCGTCTTTGCTGCTGGCTTCGATGACGTGCGCTTCTGCATCATCCTCGTCCTCGTCTTCGTCTTCGTCCTCGCCTGCGGCAGGGGTTTCGACAGGGGTTTCGCCCACAAGCATCATCGGCGATGTGCCTTCCTCGGCGTCGCCCAGATCGATGGTTTCCATGCCTGCGATGTCGCCCGACACTTCATCCTCGAGCGCTTCACCCGTTGTGATCGCGTCAGCATTTTCGGTTGCGGCCGCTGCGGGCTTGGCCCTGCTGCGGCGACGATTAGGCTTTGGCTTGTCGTCCTCAGCATCAGCTTCGGCCCGCAGGCTTTCCGCATAAGCCTTTTCCTCGGCGATCAGCGCCTCGCGGTCTGCGACAGGGATCTGGTAATAGTCGGGGTGGATTTCCGAGAACGCAAGGAAACCGTGGCGGTTGCCGCCATAATCGACAAAGGCCGCCTGAAGCGATGGTTCGACCCGTGTTACCTTTGCGAGATAGATGTTTCCAGCAAGCTGGCGTTTGAATTGGCTTTCAAAATCAAATTCTTCGACTTTGTTTCCGTCGACCACAACAACGCGGGTTTCTTCCGCGTGTGTGGCATCTATGAGCATTTTCTTTGGCATTTTTTCCGTTCGCACGTAACCCCGGTGGCGCCCCTGGGGGCGCTGATGTCCGTGTTACATGTCTGATTAAGGCGATCTGCGCGCAGGAAGACACCGGGCCCCTCAGGGCCTCTGCGTCTTGCCTCATATTTTGCGCGCGTTGCATCGCGTTTCTTCTCCGACCTTTTTAAAAAAGGCCCGTTCATGACCCGGTCGGCGTTGTCTGCGCGACCAAGGGCGTTGTCCTGATCCCGAGGGATCAAATCAGCTGTTTTGGATTGATCTTTGACCAGTCGCGCAACAGAGAATCTCTATCGGGTGACACCACGCAACAATCGCGCGAACACCCGTCTGTTATACATAAGGGAGGACGGCCCGACATTACAATGGCAATTTCACGCCTGCGCAGATCAGGGCCAACCAGTTTACCCCCTGTGGCCTGGGTTTACAGGGCATTCTGTCAATCCGGACCGCGCCATGCGCGTCAAAGATAGTCTGACCTTTGCAACCCGTATTTCGCCATTTTCTCGTTCAGGGTCCGGCGCGGCAGGCATAATTCTTCCATGACCGACACAATCGATCCGCGATGACGGCGCATTGTGTTGTCGATCAGCATCCGCTCGAAGGCCTCTACGAATTCCTTGAGCGGCTTGCCTTCTGTGGTCATGGCCGGTTTCATTTCTTCGGTATCGGCCATCAGGAGCGATGCAATCGAACCCGAACCCCTGCGGTTCTGCAAAACCGCGCGTTCGGCCACGTTAATCAGTTGGCGCACATTGCCCGGCCATGGTGCCTGCAACAGTTGGGCCGCTTCCTGCGCGCTCACCTGTGGTGCATCACATCCGTATTCTTCGGCGAATTGTTCGCTCAACCGCGTGAATAGCGTCAGGATATCTTCGCCGCGCTGGCGCAAAGGCGGGACAGTGATGCGCAGTGCTGCAAGACGATAGAACAGATCGGGTCGCAAGACGCTTTCGCAGGTCTGGTTCTGCTCTTGCAGATTGCAGATTGCAACGATCCGCGTTTCGGCGGGCGTGCCCTGATTGTTGATCGCTGTCAGAAGGCGGGCCTGCAACGAATGGCTCAGCGCCTCGATATCTTCCAGAACCAACGTTCCGCCGCGCGCTTCCTCAATGGCCGGGATCGGTTCATCGTTATGCGCGGGGCCAAAGATTGTCCGGCCCAAGGAATCCTCGTCATAAGCCGAACAACTCAGCAAGACGAATTTCTTGTTCGCCCGCGCACCGACCGCATGCAGCGCATGGGCAACCAGTGTCTTGCCCGTACCGGTTTCGCCTTCGATCAGGACGTGACCGTCAGCCTGCCCCAGATCAAGAATATCCTCTTTCAGCCGTTCCATCGCGCCTGACTGGCCGATCAGCTTTTTCATCAAGGATGATCCGTCAGACAGTTCCTTGCGCAACGCGCGGTTATCCAGCGTCAGGCGGCGGGCCTGCGTTGCCTTCTTGGCTAGCTCGGTCATGCGGTCGGGGTTGAACGGCTTTTCCAGAAAATCGAATGCACCAACCCGCATCGCCTCGACAGCCATAGGCACATCTCCGTGACCTGTGATCATGATGACAGGCAATGTGCTGTCCACGCCCTTGAGCTTGCGCAAGAACTGCATCCCGTCCATGCCCGGCATCTTGATGTCGCTGACCACGATCCCCGGATAGTCGCTGCCCAATCCTTTGAGCGCATCCTCGGCGGAGGCGAATGTTTCGGTATCAAAGCCCGAGAGCGCCAACCACTGTGAAATGGATTGGCGCATGTCTCTTTCATCATCGACGATCGCGATTTTCATGACCTTGCTCATGCTCTTTTTCCTTACTCTGCCGCGGCGACAGCCTGCTCCATGATAGGCAGTTGCACCTCGAATATAGCCCCGCCATCAACCGCATTGCGTGCAGTCAGGCGCCCACCCAAATCGTTCACGATGCCCGAGGAGATAGCAAGCCCAAGGCCGACCCCATCACCGGGTTGTTTGGTCGTATAGAAAGGTTCGAAAAGTTCGTCGAGATCTTCGATTCCTTCGCCGTTGTCACGGATCTGGATACTCACGGTCTGGCCCGCCGCAAGCATAATCTCGATTGTCGGGTTGCTTGACGACTTGGTGGCATCCAGCGCATTGCGCAACAGATTGATAATCACTTGCTCCAGCCGCAGCCTGTCGCCAAGAATCATGACAGGTTCGTTGGGCAAAGTTCGGATGATATTGACCGCCCGTGTCTTGAGTTGGGGTTCCATCAAGGACAGCGCCGTTGACACCGCAGCCCTTGTATCTAC
>CAYGMX010000246.1:0-4972 GCA_964351055.1 uncultured Loktanella sp.
ATATCGAACTGGCCGAACAGTTTCCGGCGTTGATCGCCAACGAGAGTGAAGTCAACACATCGCTGGTCAACGCCTTGCGTTTGCTGCGAACACCATTTTCATCAGCGATTTTCCTTTGGGTCTATCTGGCAAGCAACAGCCGTGCGCGGCGTTCCAAGAAGCAGGACACCTTCGTATGGCGGCGCGGACGCGATTGATCTTGATCTACACTATTGAAGGACGTGCGGCGCAAAAGGCGGACCGGTCTTGACCCAAACGACCAAAAAGCCGCAGGAAGGCCATATTTTCTACGAATAACCGTGTATTTATGATCAAGACTTAGTTCGGGAGCCAAACCATGACCCAATCGCACTCCGGTACTGAAATTCGGTTGCTGCCTGTCATCCTCGCCGGCGGTTCCGGCACCCGGCTTTGGCCACTGTCACGCAAGCATTACGCAAAACAGTATCTTTCGCTCGATGGCGGCGGCACGATGCTGCAGGCGACAGTCACGCGCACTGCTGACCTGCACTGCGCCCCGCCTTTCGTGATCTGCAATGAGGAAACCCGCTTTCTGGCCGCCGAGCAGATGCGCCAGCTAGGGGCCAACGACGCTTTGATCCTGTTGGAACCCGCAGGCCGGAACACTGCACCCGCCATCGCTCTGGCCGCACTCGAAGCGTCCGCATCGGGGGTTGATCCTATTTTGCTGGTGATGCCCGCTGACCACAAGATCAGCGACACCAAGGCCTTTACCTCTGCAATTGAGGGGGCGATGCCGCTTGCGCAGGCAGGCCGGCTTGTCACCTTTGGCATCACGCCAACGCGACCTGAAACCGGTTATGGCTATATCAGGTCCGGCGATTCGGTCGCGGGCACAGATGCTTGCGCAGTCGCCGCCTTTGTCGAAAAACCTGATCTTGCAACAGCAGAGCAGTATCTTTCTGAAGGCGGATACTTTTGGAACGCTGGCATCTTTTTGTTCCGCGCCAGCCGTTATCTGGAAGAACTTGAAAGATTCCGTCCCGATATCCTGAACGCCTGCAAAAAAGCCTTTACTGGCAGACAGGGCGATCTGGATTTCCTGCGCTTTGACGAGGCCGCATTTCTGGCCTGCCCGAATGTTTCCATCGACTATGCCGTCATGGAACAAACAAATGATGCGGTTGTTGTGCCTATCAACGCCGGTTGGAGCGATATCGGCTCTTGGTCAGCGCTCTGGGACGCGTCCGTCAAAGACAAGAACGGCAACTGCGAAGTCGGCGATGTCCTGAGCCTGAACGGAACCGGAAACTATATCAACGCGGGCAGTCGCTTGGTGGCCGCAGTCGGGCTGGAGGACATGGTTATTGTCGAAACCAAAGACGCTGTCTTTGTTGCGCCAAAAGCGCGCATCGATCAGATCAAGGACCTGATCGCACAAATGTCGGCAAAAGACCGGCCGGAACTGGACCATCACCGCGTCGTCTATCGACCTTGGGGCAAATACGACAGTATCGACATCGACGAACGGCATCAGGTCAAGCGGATCACGGTAAACCCCGGTGCCAAGCTGTCAGTGCAAAAGCATTATCACCGCGCCGAACACTGGATCGTTGTGCGGGGTTGCGCGAAGGTGACGCGCGGTGCGGAAACGATCCTGTTGTCAGAGAATGAATCAACCTACATCCCTCTTGGTGAAATCCATGCGCTTGAAAACCCAGGAAAGATTCCTCTGGACCTGATCGAGGTTCAGTCGGGAAGCTATCTTGGCGAAGACGATATCGTGCGGTTCGAGGACAAATACGGGCGCGTATAAGTACGGCGCAGACCGTTCCGGCATGTTTGATAGATTGAATGATGGTTGCGTTCGCCGTATTGGATGGCGTGGGGACAAGCGGAAAGTGACGCAGGTGTTATGCAAGTCGAATGGGTACCAGCCTCGATCGGGCCGAACGTCACAGTCACCGTTGCATCACTCGACGCGCTGTTGCGCGACATCGAAGCACATTTCAAGCAAAAGCAGGGTTTCAGCCTCGCAACGCTAAACCTTGATCATGTTGTCAAGCTGCGTGACGATCCTGCGTTTCGTGCCGCCTATCTTGCCCACAGCCATGTCACCGCCGACGGGCATCCGATTGTCTGGTTGTCCAATCTTGCAAAACAGCCGGTTTCGCTTTTGGCGGGTGCGGATCTGATCGCACCACTTGCAGAACTCGCGGCATCCTTGAAAGTGCCCGTCGCACTTTTGGGCAGTAACGAAGAAACACTTCAATCTGCGGCAGACGTGCTGCAAATGCGCCATAGCGGGCTTCAGATCGTCAAGCGCATTGCCCCGCCGATGGGTTTTGATCCGTCCGGTGAACTGGCTGACAGCTATATCAAGCAGCTAGAGGAAGCAGGCATCGGCATGTGCTTTCTGGCGCTTGGCGCTCCGAAGCAGGAGCTTTTTGCAGCGCATGCCGCCTCAATGACCCAGAGCATCGGGTTCGTTTCCATTGGTGCGGGACTTGATTTCATTGCTGGCACCCAAGTCAGGGCGCCCGCTTTCATGCGGGCAATCGCGGCAGAGTGGCTGTGGAGGTTGATGACACACCCCCGCCGGCTTGGACCGCGCTATGCGGCGTGTATCGGGGTGCTTCCACGGCTGTTGCGCTCGGCGCTCGTGGCGCGCAGTGGCAATGCGCCTAAGCCATAGCTAGCGCAGCGACCCCTTTGCACGGATCAAGCCACGCAGGGCATTGGCCGCGATCATCGCGATCCCACCCAACTCCATCACCCAGTTCATTCGTATGTTGCTGAATTCATAGGAAATGAACCGGTCAAAGTTGTGAAAACCCGCAGCCCTGATCGCGACAAAGGCCAACAAGAGCCCGACACCTGTCAGTGCCATCCAGATCTGCCCGAAATCCCTGCGCAAGGCCCATGCTAGCACTCCGGTGATTGCCAGACAGGCTATACCCACGGCAATGATAAACGTGATCTGCACAGAATGCCGGTCTTCGTACCAGCCCTGCGCCTGTGCCAAACAGCGCCCTGCCGCAGTCAAGGCGGACTGCAGATCAAGCTGTTTGTTGATGGCGAGCGCAAGCAACAGAACAAACAAACAGAGCCAGAACAAACGTTGCCTGCCAGTTTGCCGGATAAAGAGCAGCGCAGTCAGAACAGCCGTCACACTATAGGCTGCAACGGTCAGCCACCCAACGATGGACGGGTCCCCGATCTGCGGGGACCATGCCGCAAGAACACAGGTCGCAATATCATTCACGCTCAAATCATCTTCCAAATCTTAAACGAGTAAAAAGGTTATCCCGTCGGGCTAGAACCGCAGTGACGTACGACCAGTGTCTACGCCTCTTTCTATCGGGATTCGGCCTGCAAATGACCAGAGGGTGCAGGAAGGCATCCCAGAATTCAGGAAAGAGAAGTAAGAAAGTCACGCTTGCAAAAGTTTTGTCGCCAACCTCTGCTGCAGGGCCATGCAACGCTTGCCCTCGCCGCTGCTGGCCTCAAAGAATGCGGTATCGGTACAAAGGACGTCAACGCCACCAAGTGACTTGCAGGTGTGGATAAAGTATAGTGAATTTTCGGTTGTTTCCGGGATCGGCAAGCCACCGATATGAAAGGTTTTTTTGTGTCCCTATTGATCGTTGATCTGGACGGAACGCTCTTGCGCTCTGACATGTTGTTCGAGACGTTCTGGTCGTCGATCGGGCGCAACTGGCGCAATGTCTTTCGCACCCTTGCGTCGCTGCGCAGGGGCAAGGCAGCGCTGAAACACGATCTGGCCGAAACGGCAGACATCGATGTGACCACTTTGCCTTACGATGCGGACGTTGTTGCCTATATCGCAAAATTCCGGGCCGATGGCGGGCGAACCGCGCTTGTGACGGCCAGCAATGAAACGCTTGCCTTGCGGATTGCCGAACACCTGCAAATCTTTGACGAGGTGCACGGCTCCAGCATCGACAAGAACATCAAAGGCGAACACAAAGCCGCATTCCTTGTCGAGCGCTTCGGTGCAGAAGGGTTTTCATATATGGGCGACGCCGAGGCGGACTTGCCGGTTTGGTCCAAAGCAAGCCGGACGATTACCGTGAACGCCTCTCCCGCTTTGCGCAGCAGGGCAGAAAAACTGGGAAAACCCACTGAACACCTTGTGACCATGGCGCCCTCTCCAGCCCCTTACATTAAGGCGCTGCGACCGCATCAATGGCTCAAGAACATTCTGGTCTTCTTGCCGATGTTGACCGCGCACCAGATTGATCCTACGACATTCGGGCAAAGCTTTCTGGCTTTCGTGTCATTCAGCCTTGTGGCGTCCAGTGTCTATGTCCTGAACGACCTGCTTGATCTTCGTGCCGATCGCGCGCATCCGCGCAAACGTCTGCGGCCCTTTGCGGCGGGCGACATCCCGATTTCACAAGGGAGCGGTCTGGCAGCAGGCCTTTTGTTGGCAGGAATGTTGATTTCCGTTTTGTTGGGATGGCTCTTTTTCTTGGTCATGTTGACCTATTATTTCCTGACCACTGCCTATTCCCTGAATCTCAAGCGGCGGGTGATTATCGATATCTGTCTGCTGGCAGGCTTGTATACGATGCGGATCATAGCAGGCGGCGCGGCAACAGGAATCCCGCTTTCGGTCTGGCTGCTCGCCTTTTCGATCTTCTTTTTCTTCTCGCTGGCCGCAGTAAAGCGACAGGCCGAGCTTGTGGATGCCGCCGAACGCGGCGCGCTCAATGCCTCTGGACGCGGTTACCGTGTTGATGACCTGCCGATTATCAGCATGATCGCCTTGGCATCCGGATACGTTTCGGTGCTGGTCATGGCCCTTTATGTCAATTCGCCCGAATTGCGCGAGCTTTATGCGCAACCCGCCGCCCTTTGGGGGGTATGCTGCATCTTGCTTTACTGGATCACGCGCATGGTGATGGTCACGCACCGGGGTGATATGAACGATGACCCGATCGTCTTTGCCGCAAAGGACTGGAACAGCCAGATCTGTTTGTTTGCA
>CAYGMX010000247.1:0-4949 GCA_964351055.1 uncultured Loktanella sp.
TGGCGGTATGGGCGGTATAGGCGGGTTCGTTCCGCCTGCCGCGAAACGGCGGTGGTGCAAGATAGGGGCTGTCGGTTTCAACCAGCACCCGGTCCACCGGGGCGGCGGCAAAGATATCGCGCAGTGCCTGACTTTTGGGAAAGGCGGCAATGCCGGACATTGACAGATAGAACCCCATGTCGAGCGCCGCTTTGGCCAGTGCCGCGCCGCTGGAAAAACAATGCATCACGCAAGTATACGCGCCGCTTTCATATTCCTCGCGCAGGATGCGCGCCATATCCTCGTCGGCGCTGCGCGCATGGATGATCAGCGGCAGTTTGGTTGCACGGGCCGCGGCGATATGGATGCGCAGCGATTGCTGTTGGATGGCGGCACTTTCGGCGGTGTAATGATAATCGAGGCCGGTTTCGCCGATCCCCACGAATTTAGGGTGCGCTGCGAGGGCGACCAACTCTTCTACGGTCGCCAGTGGCTCTTCGGCTGCGCTCATCGGATGGGTGCCCGCAGCATAGTAGACGGGCGCGTAAGTCTCGGCGATCGCCCTGACTTGCGGTTCCAGCCGCAGCCTTGTGCAGATGGTCACCATGCGTGCCACACCCGCCTTTGCCGCCCGTGCGACAATGGCATCACGCTCGGCGTCAAAGTCGGGAAAGTCGAGGTGGCAGTGGCTATCGACGAGGGTCGCTTGGGTCATTACGCAGCTTTCAGGCAACGGCTGTCGCTTGCGCCGTTTCTTCGATCTTGAAGATCATATCAAGGATCAATGCGGCAGGGTCAAGGTTGACAGCGCGGCCATGGCGAGACCGGTCTGTCAAATCCTGTTGCAGTTGCGCCCAGCGGCGCGCGGCACGGTCATCGGGTGCGATACGGGCCAGCAGCCGGGCTTCGCCCATCGCTCCTTGGGCATTGGGCTCTCCCATCAGACCGGCCCGCGCCGCCCGCGACAGGAACAGATCAATCAGATCAAGCGTCAGCCCGAACCGCACATCAGCGGTGCGCCCCGCGCAAGCATCCGCCAGCCGTAGCGCCGCGGGGCGGTCGATCCGGGGCAGACCGCTGAAAAGCTTGATCAGCTCGGCATAAAGCGTCAGTCCATCGTGGTTCAGAAGCCTGATCGCATCACCGGCAGAGCCGCCCGCAAGGGCTGCAAGGCTTTCGCCGTGATCGGACGGGTGGCCTGCCTGTGCCAGCGCCTTTTGCAGGTCACCGGCCCCGAGGCGGGCACAGCGCAATTCACGGCACCGCGACCGGATCGTTGGCAAGAGCCGCGAGGGTTGATGGGCAACCAGCAGAATTGTGGACTTGGCAGGCGGTTCTTCCAGTTCCTTGAGGATCGCATTTGCTGCATTGCGGTTCAATTCGTCAGCCGCATCCACGATCACCACACGGCGCCCGCCATCAGCGGCGGACATATGAAAGAAAGACTTGAGGCTGCGCACCGCGTCCACGGTAATTTCGCCACGCAGTTTCTTGGTCTTGTCGTCCCAAGGCCTTCGGATCAGGGACAGACGCGGATGTGCCCCCGACTGGATCAGCCGTGCATCGGGATGGTCGGGGTCCACCGCTAGTGAGGGCTCACCAAACAGACCGGTATCGGGGTTGGCGAGCAGAAAGGTCGCAATCTTCCATGCCAGTGTCGCCTTGCCTACGCCGCGTGGTCCGGTGATCAGCCAGCCCGAATGCATCCGGGCCGCACGAAAGGCATCCAGAAAGTCGGCCTCGGCCTTGTCCTGCCCGAAAACATGTACCGTTTCACGTGGATGCGGTGCGCCTTCGATCCGGTCCGGTTCTGGGATGTCCTCGTCGCTCATGCGCGCCCTGCGATTTCGCTGGCGATCTGGTCAGGGGTACGGTTGCCGTCGATCAGAATGCAGCGATCGGGATGCGATTTGGCCAAAGCAAGAAAGCCGTGGCGCAGGGTTTCCTGAAAGGCGAGGCCGAAGTCTTCAAAGCGGTCTTCGCCCGATTTGCGGGCCAAGCCACGTTCCAGCGCCAAAGCGGGGTCCATATCAATGACAAAGGTCAGGTCGGGCTCGCGCCCGATCATCAGGCGGTGCAGGCTGTCTACCATGCTGCGCAGATCACCCCGTGTCGCCCCTTGGTAGACGCGGGTGCTGTCGGCAAAGCGGTCGGAAACAACTGTCTTGCCCAAGGACAGGGCAGGTTCGATCGTCTTTTCCAGATGGTCGCGGCGCGCTGCAGTGAACAACAGGATTTCGGTCTCGGGGGACCAGCGGTCCGGATCACCGGTCAAGAGCAACTGCCGGATTTCTTCGGCCCCCGGGCTGCCGCCGGGTTCGCGGGTCAGCACCACATCGCAGCCCTGCGTGCGCAGGTGATCGGCAAGGCGACGCGCCTGCGTGGATTTGCCCGAGCCGTCAATGCCTTCAAAGGTAATAAAGCGGGGTTTGGTCATGCCTCTTCTGACATTTCGCCCGTGTCAGCGGGGCCGAACTTTTGCCAAAGCACAAGCGCGGCAGTGCGCAAACGGGTCGAAAACCCACCGCGTGGCACATCGGTCTCGGCAACCAGCGGAATGCGTTTTTCGGGCAGGTCATCCAGTGTAATGACCAGTTCGCCCAATTGCTGGCCCGCGACAATCGGCGCTTCGATGGGGCCGTCATAGACGACCTGCGCATCAATCTCGCCCTGGTTCAGGATCGGGACCAGCAAAGAAAAATCCTCTGCGACAGTCAGCCCCACGGTCGGGGCCGCGCCCATCCAGACATCGGCAGAGGCAATACTTGTGCCGGCAGCGGCCACATCTTTTTGGGCAAACTGGCGGAAGGCCCAGTTGATGACTTTGGTGGATTCCTGGGCCCGGGCCTGACGGCTATCCAGACCTGTGATCACAAAGATGATCCGGCGGTCATCCTGCTTGGCTGACCCGACAAGACCAAATCCGGCTTCTTCCGTGTGGCCTGTCTTGAGCCCGTCAGCCCCGACACCCATGGACAAGACCGGATTGCGGTTGCTGGAGTTTGATGGCACCCGCCCGTCGAACGGAAAATCCATTTCGGCGAAGAGCGGATAGAATGTCGGGAAATCCGTGATCAGTCGATTGGCCAGAATACCCAGATCTTCCATCGACATGCGGTGCCCGACTGCCGGCCAGCCGCTGGCATTCACGAAGGTCGAATTCATCATCCCCATCTGGCGGGCGCGGTCCGTCATCATCCGTGCAAAACCGGCCTCTGTTCCATCCGGCGACAATGCCTCGGCCAGCACCACACTGGCATCATTGCCCGACACGACGATCACGCCACGCAGCAGATCTTCGACAGAAACGCGGTCCGTGGTGTCGAGAAACATCGACGAACCGCCAAAGCTGGCAGCATGGCTGGACACGGGAAGCACCTCGTCAATCGCCAGTCGCCCGTCTGCGACCGCTTCGAAGGCCATATAGATGGTCATCAGTTTGGACATCGACGCAGGTGGCAGCGGTTCGGTCGCATTCTTTTGGAACAAGACCGTGCCAGTCGTCTGGTCATAGACATAGGCCGCGCGGGCGCTTGTCTCGAAGGCCGCCGCCCAGACTGGCGCCAGCGTCAAGGTTGCGGCCAAGGCAAGGCCGCGAGCGAAATCAAAGCGCATTTCGGTCATCCTTTCAGGTTTGCAGACTATCCGTCGCTTTCGGCATCATCAACGGGTGGATCAATCACAAATGTATCGACAAAACCCATCCCCTTCAGTTGCATCACCAGCGCAGTATCGGCCAAAGGACCGGCCAGAACACGCCAGACAGTCCGGCCACCCAGTTCTTCGGGCATCACGCTGGCATCAATGCCAGTGGCGATAATCCGTTGTGCGTCGGCGTTGGCATTCGCTTCAATGCTGTAAACGCCGATCTGCGCCATCGCCCCTGCGGGCAAAGGCTCTGCTGGCACAGGCGGCGGCAGCGGCGCTGCCAGCACCGCGGACACATCGATGGATTCCGAAGGGGCGGCATCAACAGTTGCGGCAGCCGCTGCGGTTGCCGCTTCACCGGATTGCTGGGCCGCGGTCACCGCTGCATCAAGCGCCGGTGGCAGGACGACCACCGCCGCTGCCGCTGCGGCATCACCATCATCGGTTTCGGGCGCGTCATCCGCCGCGACCGGATCAAGCGGCGCTTCGGCAACGCTGACCGGTGCTTCCAAACTTGCAATCACAGGGTTGGTTGCGGCATCCGGCACGATCACCGTTTCTTCACGGCGCAGCACCACAACATCCAGTTCTGTTGGTGCGCCGGGCAGCATGCCCAAGGCCTCTGCCGCATCCGAAGACACCTGCAACAGCGGACCAGGATTTTCGCGCTCGCGCCGGAACAGGGCTCCGACAATCGATTGCCCCGTTTCGGTGTTGCGGATCACGACGCGGTCAGGGGCCACCACATCAGGATGCGCGACCCAGACCCCGCCCAGCGACGGGCGTCCGTCCCAAAGGCCGCGATCCGTGATCTCAAAGATATCAGGGCGCTCTACATCGACGCCTTGCTGCACCCGTTGGCCCAATGCATTCGCAGGAAGACGCTCGGCAGTGCGCTCGTTTTCGGACGATGGCAGACTGAAGCCGCCATTCTCGCCACAGGCCGTCAATCCTATCGCGGCCATCAGTGCCAAAGACACCGGCCATCTTTTGGCGTTTGCGTAAACTAAGCCCGTCATATCTCGCCCCTTTGTTGCACCCCGATCAGGGAGGCCCGGCTGTTTTTCAGCCGGACGCGTTGCTGCTCTGTGTGTGCTCGGCTTGTTTCTCGGACCGGCGATCCGCCGCCGCCTTACACTTTTTCGTAACGATAGCGCCCACCGTTCCGTTTTGAAAGGCTCAAGCATATTTTCTCGGCGGATTTCCCCAAAGCGTGAACGTGCTTTTCGAATCACAAACGACCCGCTAACAGAGCCAGGTCGGAGGAGTGGCAGAGTGGTCGAATGCACCGGTCTTGAAAACCGACGTAGGTGAAAGTCTAC
>CAYGMX010000248.1:0-4946 GCA_964351055.1 uncultured Loktanella sp.
ACATTAAATATCATGACTTTCTCCGTTGTGTTCTCTCATAATTAGGGGTTCCATCTACTGGAAGGTCAAGGCATTTTTTCGAACTATGAAAAATTCTGAATTAGGCCTTGAGCTTCCAGTTGCTGGAATCATTACCTAGGGTTTGAGAGCCTCATAGGAGCCACATGATGTCTGAACCAAAAATCGTAAATCTTTCCATTGATGGAATGACCTGTGCGTCCTGCGTTGGCAGGGTTGAGAAAGCTTTGAACGGTGTGAACGGCGTTACAAACGCAACAGTGAATTTGGCGACAGAATCAGCGACTTTCACGGTCTCTGAGCCTTCTGGCCTCGATATCGCTGCACATACTTTAGCTGACTTAGGATACCCTGCGCGTACATCGCGTGTCACGCTGAGCATTGCTTCTATGACATGTGCATCCTGTGTTGGGCGGGTTGAAAAGGCCCTCTTGGCCGCGCCCGGCGTTCTCGAGGCTTCCGTAAACCTCGCAGCCGAGAATGCATCTATTGTGTACCTCACAGGGGCAACAACGCCTGAACAACTTGTCGTCGCCAGCAATGATGCCGGATATCCGGCCGAAATTGCGCTGGCCGATGCGCAGGCCTCGCGTTCAGAACGCAAAGCCGATGAGGCGAAGGCACTTTTGAACCGCGTCATTTTTGCGTCTGTTCTGACGGTCCCTGTGTTTGCGTTGGAAATGGGCGCGCACACGGTCCCCGGTTTTCATGATTTGATCGCACGCACCATTGGCATGCAGTCGTCGTGGCTCATCCAGTTTGTTCTTGCGACGATCGTTCTGTTTGGTCCGGGTTGGGGGTTCTTTGCCAAAGGAATCCCGGCTTTGCTAAAAAGAGCACCGGACATGAACAGCCTCGTGGCTTTGGGAACCGGTGCCGCATGGTCCTATTCAGTCGTTGCTACCTTCTTGCCTCAAGTTCTGCCTGATGATGTGCGTGCCGTCTATTTCGAGGCAGCTGCGGTCATCGTCGTGCTTATTCTCGTTGGTCGCTGGCTTGAAGCGCGGGCAAAAGGCCGTACAGGGGCGGCGATTCAAGCACTTCTAGGATTGCAGGCCAAGACCGCGCAGGTCTTGCGGAATGGCCAAACCGAAGAGGTCGAGATCGACGCTTTGCGTATCGGGGATATTATCCTTGTGCGCCCCGGCGAAAGGATTCCCATTGACGGAAAGGTCACCGATGGGACAAGCAATGTCGATGAAAGCATGATTACCGGAGAGCCGCTTCCAGTCACAAAATCATCAGACGACTTTGTGACGGGCGGTACTGTGAACGGCACTGGTAGCCTGACATTCGCGGCAACACGTGTTGGTGCAGATACAACGCTGGCACAAATCATTCGCATGGTGGAAGAGGCACAAGGTGCCAAGCTGCCAATTCAGGGGTTGGTTGACCGCGTCACGATGTGGTTCGTCCCTGCCGTTCTGGCACTGGCAACATTGACCGTGTTGGTCTGGCTTGCGATCGGGCCCGATCCGGCCCTCACCTTTGCGCTGGTTGCGGGCGTATCCGTTCTGATCATCGCATGCCCTTGTGCGATGGGGCTGGCAACACCGACGTCCATCATGGTCGGCACCGGACGCGCGGCGGAAATGGGCGTTTTGTTTCGAAAAGGTGATGCTCTGCAGCACCTCAACGAAGTCGACATTATCGCGCTCGACAAGACCGGTACGGTCACTCAGGGTCAACCGACGCTGACGGACCTGATTACGACTAGTGGCTTTGAACGCGCGGAAACACTGTCTCTCATCGCATCCGTTGAGGCACGCTCTGAGCATCCTATTGCAGAAGCGATTGTAAGGTCGGCCGTTGATGAAGGGTTATCCTTGGCTGATGCCGTTGATTTCCGCTCGGTGACAGGTTTCGGGGTCGAGGCAACTGTCGACGGTCATCGCGTTCTTGTTGGTGCGGACCGGTTTATGGCGCAACAGAATATCGATACATCTGCGCTAGAAGATGATGAGCGATCCTTGGCAGAGCAGGGCCGGACTGCGCTCTACGCTGCTATTGACGGCAAGCTCGCAGCGGTCATTGCCGTATCTGACCCCGTAAAACCCTCTAGCGCTGCGGTGATCAAGGCCCTTCATGACCGTGGGCTAAAGGTGGCTATGATTACAGGTGACAAGCAAGCCACAGCAGATGCGATCGGGCGTGAAGTTGGTATCGACGAGGTCATTGCTGGCGTCTTGCCGGACGGAAAGGTGGCCGCTCTTGATGCGCTCCGGCAGGGTGGTCGAAAGATCGCCTTCGTTGGCGATGGCATTAATGATGCGCCGGCACTTGCACATGCGGACGTCGGCATAGCGATTGGGACCGGGACGGATGTTGCGATCGAAAGTGCCGATATTGTTTTGATGTCTGGCGATTTGCGGGGCGTCGTCAACGCAGCGGAGGTGTCTCAAGCGACGATGCGCAACATTCGCCAGAACCTTATTTGGGCATTCGGGTATAACGTTGCCCTAATCCCCGTTGCGGCGGGTGTGCTCTACCCCGCTTTCGGACTACTCTTGTCACCAGTCTTTGCAGCAGGAGCCATGGCACTTTCATCAGTGTCCGTCTTGACCAACGCGCTTCGGCTGCGGCGTATCGCGGCCAAGATGCCGGAAACCGACCAATCCCACAACAAAGCGATCAGCCTAATATCGCACCCTGCAGAATAGGAGATCAGTATGAACATCGGCGAAGTATCTGAACGCTCTGGATTGCCCCCAAAGACAATCCGTTATTACGAAGACATCAATCTCGTCCGACCGCTGCGCAGCGACAACGGATATCGCAGTTTTCGTGAAAGCGATGTTCACAAGCTTGCATTCTTGGGTCGCGCCCGTGCACTAGGCTTCTCGATTGAAGACTGCCGCAAGTTGCTTGGCCTCTATGAGGACGAAACGCGGGAGAGCGCGCAAGTCAAAGTGGTTGCAAAGGAGCATCTGATTGAGATCAACAAGAAGATTTCTCAGCTCAAGTCGATGCGCGAAACACTTTCGCATCTGATTGAGGCCTGCCAAGGCGATCATCGTCCAGATTGTCCGATCCTCAAAGACCTGGCACGTAACACATAGAATGTTTGTCAAGGGAACCTTGCTGCGCTGGATGGTTGTTGTCTGTGAGATGAACAATTTGAGGAGGCAGAAATGCCAGTAGGGTTTGAGTACAACAGCCGCCCTGAGAACAGCGGGCCGCTGGTACATTGCCAGTATGAAAAGGCCGCTGGCTCTTAGCAGTATATTTGTGCGGATCAAGCGATCAAGATATGTGCGATAATTGACCCTGTTCTTGATTTTGATTCTGACAATGCGCGAACTTCGACGGAAAGCGCCGAAGCTCTTATGCGCGTCATCGACGATGAAGGCTATCAGGTCTCGTGGATACTCGACACGCATCCCCATGCAGAACATCTGACGGCCGGGCACTAGTTGGCACAACGCACTGATGCACCATATGGCATCGGTCAGAAAGTCGAGGATATCGCGGCACTGTGGCGAGAGTGTTATCACATACCTCAAGCGTTTCAAACCAAACGCTACTTTGATCGGCTCTTTGCAGATGGGGATAGTTTTCAGATTGGGCAATATGAAACGAGCGTCATTCTAAGCCCTGGCCATACGGTATCGGCTTGGCATTTAGCATCGGACAGTTTCAATCCGACACCGCACTGTCTGCAATGGAAATGTTTATTTCTCTCTGATCACCTACACATCGCTGGGCTTGGGTGATGTCGTACCAACAGATCATTTGCGCTTTATTTCAGGCCTCGAGGCGTTGAACGGGTTTCTGATGATCAGCTGTTTTGCATCCTTTGTTTTCATGCAAATGTCGCAGGCGCATCAAAAACCCTGACTTTTTTGGAACCCAACAGCGCAGGAATGTTGTTCCTTAAGCATAGTTCTGTTGAGGGAGACCCAAAATGACCGATCTGAAACAAAGTGATGTGCACCGTCGAACTAAAGGCCACATACGCATGTCCGAACGCGAAAAATCATCAGACACCGAAGAGCACGGCGGCTCATCTTATGGCCGGTTCCTTGTGATGGTTGGTACTTCAACGGCAACCATGTTCGGGCTGATGTATATAAACTCATACTCTGTCGAGCATCTTTATTGGAGCGAAACCCGCTTTTACATGACCTTTGTGATGGGTGCGACGATGGCAATTGTCATGCTGCTGTTCATGTTGAAGATGTACAAGAAAACAGCGGTCAATCTTACAATTATCGGCGGATCCGTTCTTTTATTTGCAGGCGCGCTTTGGCTCGTGCGAAGCCAAGCGACGGTTCAGGATGAAAGCTGGATGAGTGCGATGATTCCACACCACTCAATCGCCATTTTGACGAGTGAGCGTGCTGAAACGACTGATCCACGGGTCAGCGCCTTGGCTAAAGCCATTGTAACCGCTCAAAATCGCGAGATCTCTGAAATGCGTTTCCTGCTTGATGACATCTCGCAAAACGGCGAAGCCGTACCCGAATGGCCACTGGGCGAAGCCGAGGGACCTGCGGAAATGGAGGGACTACGGCAAGCCATTTCGACACCTGTCATCTCGGGCATCCGCCCGGCACCACTTATTTCTGACGAAATTAATCGCGCGCTCAATTCAGCGGCCGAATGCACGTTCATCCGTGCTGTGAACGCTGAACCGATTCTTGCGACAGACGGTTCCGGGATTGGCGTTGCGAAAATTTCTGAGTCCCTTGTGACCTTTACCGCAGCGGGACCAGTGAGTTCAGGTGGAGTACTCATCACAGATGGCGGCCAAATGACGCTTTCACCGGGGGATACTAGCGGTGAAGACGCAACATTGCTGTTTGAATTGACCGGTGAACAGCCATTGGCAGTCGGGTTCACCGGCTATTGGAACTGCAATAATTAAATTGGAGGGCGGACATGCCAAGAGATGATGACGCGACGAATGAGAAGGCAGTTCTATACCG
>CAYGMX010000249.1:0-4930 GCA_964351055.1 uncultured Loktanella sp.
ACGCCCGCGACCAGACTGGCAACCACGGGCACCTGTGATGCCATGGCTTCCATCAGGACGACAGGAACGCCTTCGGCAAAGCTGGGCAGGACAAATATGTCCGTGGTTGAAAGCGCCTCGGCCACTTCGGATTGGGACTTATAGCCGCAAAACGTGACATGATCCTCAAGGCCCATATCATTTGCACGCGCTGCAAGCGACTTGCGTTCCGGACCGTCACCGATCAAGCGCAGCGCGACATCGGGATGCTGCGTAATGACGGATTTCAGGGCGTCAAACAGGACAGGCACACCTTTGACAGCCGCAAGGCGTCCGACAAATAACAAGGTCGGCCTGTTATCACGCTGGGCAGGCGCATAGCGGTCCGGCTCTATACCGCAGTGGACGATATGGAGTTTTTCCCAATGTCGGGGGGCCGAAAACAGCATGGCCTGTGAACGACAGAAATCACTGATGCATGAAACAAAGGCAGCCGTTTCGATCTTGGCATCCAGCCGCCAGTGATGCGGTTCGAAAAAGATATCAGGCCCGTGCAGGGTAAAGCTGTAGGGGATGCCGGACATTTCCGAAGTGATCATCGCAACCGTGCAACTGGCTTTGGCGATATGGTTGTGAAGATGTTCGACACCTTCCTTGCGTAAATGATCCGCAAGCACTGCGGCTTCGAGGAAATAGAAGAATTGATAGATGTGGTTCCGCAAGCCGGGCGGTGATGTGCGCATAGCAAGCCGGAAAGCACGAAGATATCTTTTGGGAGACCGCAAGGCCCGCAGTTGACTGCCAATCAGAGTTGCGGGCTTCTTGGCCGCCGCGAGAATTTTGAAGGTCGATGCGGCTTCGGCCTTTTGTTCCGGCCCGACGTGGTGTTCTGCTGACGTTGTCCGCACCGAACAGGTGATCACGTCCATCCCCAAGCGCCGCAATGCCTGTACCTCGCGCAGAATGAACGTATCGGTAGCGCGCGGGTATTCACCGGTGAGATAGGCTATTTTCATGGCTTGGCCCCGCGCGATATCTGCATCGCCTCATCAAAACCGATGCATTGTTCATCAGCGAGAAGGTGGCGCATGCCATCGGTCCCAAACGCCATCGGCATCATCCGCGACTTTAGGGTGGAAGGGTGCAAAAGCCCGGGTTTGGCTGACCAAGGCAAAAGATGCCCGATCCATGACAGCACGCGCCATGGGAAAACGACCGATGGTTTCTGCCAGCCAAGGGCGCGCAGGTAATTTCCACGATCAGGTGGATCTGGATCAATCAGATTGATCGGGCCGGCGTTGCGCGTTTCACAGGCTTTGACGATCGCCAGCGCACAATTGCCCACATAGATCACCGGAACTGCGCCCTTGCGCGCGAATTGTACCAAGACGGGGCCCGCGACAGCGCCAAGATGGCCGTTCCACATCTTTCCCTGTCCATAGACGGCGCCTGGTCGCAAGATTGTCAGGGGAATCGCATGCCGGGCCGCAAGCTCGGTCGTGATCTGCTCTTGGCGAAGCTTGTTCTGGCAATAGACATCCCGCCGCTCTGGGTGCGCTTCCAGTGGCGTGTCTTCGTCAACAACACCACCTTCGGGAACTGTATCATACCCGTAGACCGCAATTGAGCTGATCAGAACCAAGCGCGGTATCACGGGCTGGCTTGCAACCGCTGCACAGAGCTCACGCGTGGCATCAACTGTATTGCGCCGCTGTTCTTGGGCTGCGCCTTCCATCCTTGCCGCAAGATGCACAACCACGTCGGCACCGGCGATCACGCGGCCAAGGTTGTCGTGTTCCAACAGGTCCGCGACAATCGGAGTGACACCCTCATCCCATTCTGCCAGTTGCGATCCGGCGGTCCGCACGATGGCAATAACGTCGTGACCGCGCGCCCGCGCACAGGCAACAACGGCGCGCCCGATAAATCCTGACGCTCCGGTGACCGCGATCGTCAGTGGTTCACGGGCATGGCTCATGGCTTGGAGCCTTTCAGCGCGCGCGCCCAAGGTTGCGGTGCGAAGGGCGGGCAGGTCGTTTGCATGGCAACTGCACCGCTGTTTTCGCCTGCATTCTGCAAAGCAAGTGTCACTTCGTTGACATGCAATGCCATCTGCATCATCGGGATCGGGTCACTGCACGCGGCAATATTTGCCAGCATCTGGGCGGGGCCAAGAAAGAAATTCATCGTTGCAGCGCCGCCCTTGGCGGGCACAGGGTGCGAAGCCTTGCTAGGCAGGCGCAATTTACGGGTAAGCGGCAGTTCCAGCAAGCGGCGGCGGATGCGCATGCGTTTTCTGAACCGCACCTCGGCCAGATTGTCCCAGCACTCGTCCAGTTCCAGCACACCCTTGTCGCCAACAATCCGCAGTTCATGGTTATGCGGCGCGATAATCGAACATGTCAGGCGGGTCACGACACCCGAGGTATGGAACAGCACCCCGATCGAAAGGTCATGCGCAGCGGGAGCTTCGCCGGTCAGTTGCGCTGAGGCCGCGACCACCGTCCGGACTGGGCCGAACATCTGGATCAGCCATGTCAGGTAATAGCCTGCATGTTCCATTGTGCAGCCAACCTGAAATTCGTCCTCTGCTGGCCACGGCGCACCGGATTCGCTCTTCCAGTGCTGATACGGGGCTTGCCGGATATAGCCATCGTCAATCTCTGCATAGGCCAGACGGGTCTTGCCAGCGACTTCGCTTCGGATTGCCGCCCAAAGCGTTTGTGCGGATTGCGATAGATAACTGCAAGGGGCAGCACCCAGATGGAGCCCCTGTGCTGTTGCGATATCCACCAATGCCTGCGCATCCGCCATATTCATCGCGACCGGCTTTTCGGAATAGACGTGCCGTTCGGCCATCAGGCAATCACGTGAAACCTCGAAATGGGCGTCGGGATTGGTCAGATTCAGGACCAGACCGTCGGGGGGCACTGCCGCCAATAAATCTGCTGCCGAAGCAAACGGCGACACAGACCAGTGCCTGCAAAAAGTCGCAAGCCGCACAGCATCCTTGTCATAGGCGCCGACGATGGTGACATGCGGATAAAGCGCGATTGATTTCATATAGAAATCCGCAACATACCCCGTCCCGATGATCGCAATCGACTGGGCTGTCGCCGGACTTGCGCCGTTTTTGGATGCGGCCACCTTCTGTGCCATCAGAAAGCTTTCAGCCCGCGCAAGTAGGCACCATATTCGGTCTTGGCATAGCGTTCGGCCAAGGCGATCAACTGCGCATCACTGATCCACCCCGCCGCATAGGCGATTTCTTCGGGGCAGCCGGTCTGCATCCCTTGTCTGCTTTGCAAGGTGCGCACAAAATTGCCTGCATCAAGCAAGCTGGCGTGGGTTCCTGTATCAAGCCATGCATACCCGCGCCCCATCGTTTCGACACGCAAGGCGCCTTCTGCCAGATAGCTTTCGAGAAGGGTCACAATTTCAAGTTCGCCACGCGCGCTGGGCTTGATGCTGCGCGCCCGCTCCGCTGCGCTGCCGTCCAGAAAATAAAGCCCTGTCACAGCGAAGTTCGAGGGTGGGATTTCGGGTTTCTCGACAATCTGGTTGACGCGTCCTTCTGTATCCAAACCGACCACACCATAGCGTTCGGGGTCCGCGACGCGATAGCCAAAGACAGTGCCGCCGGTCTCTTGTGCATGCGCGTTGGCCAGCAACTCAGGCAGCCCATGACCAAAAAAGATGTTGTCCCCAAGCACCATCGCAGATGAACAGCCCTCGAGAAAGTCTTCTGCAATCAGATAGGCCTGTGCCAGTCCTTCGGGGTTGGGCTGCACGAGCCATGTGATCTTGATACCCCATTGCGTGCCATCGCCCAGCAAATTCTGGAACTGCGCCTGATCCTGCGGTGTTGTGATGATCCCGATTTCGCGGATGCCCGTAAGCATCAGCACTGAAAGCGGGTAATAGATCATCGGTTTGTCGTAGATCGGCATCAGTTGCTTGGACAAACCCTGCGTGATCGGCCAAAGCCGTGTTCCGGTTCCGCCAGCAAGTATCAGTCCCTTACGTGTGTTCATGGCGTAGTCCTATTGCATCGCGCGGCAGCCGTCATGCAGGCGGGATCATTTTTGTGAGATATGTGTGCCAATCGGGTCGCGCTATCCCAAAGACGCGTTCGGTCTTTGTACAGTCCAGCCTGGAATTTGCGGGGCGTTTGGCAGGCGTGGGATAGTCGGCGGTTGCGATATCCGTGACAGTCGTTTCGCGCCCTGCGGCAGCAAAGATGGCGCGCGCAAAATTGGCCCATGTGACATCCGGTGTGCCGCTGAAGTGGTAGATGCCACCGCTGCCCCGCCTTTCTGCCAAGGCCTTTGCGATCACCACACAGGCATCCGCAATGGCGGCAGCGGGTGTTGGTCCACCGGTTTGGTCCGCTACGATACTCAAAGCAGAACGGGTTTCCGACAATCGCAGCATCGTTGTGACAAAGTTCTTGCCAGACGCATCAAACACCCAAGCGGTGCGCAAGATCACATACCGCCCGCCCGCGGCTGCAACAGCTTGTTCACCGGCCAGTTTTGTGCGCCCGTAAGCGCTGAGTGGACCTGTCGCATCATCCGGCAACCATGGCGGCCCGAGGGTGCCATCAAAGACATAATCAGTCGAAAGATGCAAAAACGGGATGTCCTTTGTCGCGCAAGCCTGCGCCATCGCGGCGGGTGCAGCGGCATTGATAACCATGGCGGTTGCTTCTTCTGTCTCGGCTGCATCAACGGCAGTCCATGCGGCGGCGTTGATTACGGCGTCCGCGTCGGTGTCGGCAACAAGTGCAGCACAGGCGTGGGGGCCGCCCAGATCGGCGTCATCACGGCCCAAGGGAATAATCTGCACGCCATGATCGGGGGCTGCCGCAATCAGTGCACGCGCAACTTGTCCCGACTTGCCGAAAACAAGGATTTTCATGCCTTGCCCAATCTTGTGCCCACACCTTCAC
>CAYGMX010000250.1:0-4887 GCA_964351055.1 uncultured Loktanella sp.
ATCTGACAGGGCCGGCTGCCGTTGCCGGCACAATCGCGCAAGGCACAGAGGGCATGATCGATTTTGCATTGAACGGCACCGGTCCGGCGCTTGTTTTTGACACCGAGGGAACAGTAACGCCAGCCGCGGCGGGGCAAACCATCAGGGCACAGATCACGGCCCAGATGCGCGACCTGTCGCGCTATGCCGCCCTTGCGGGGCGTCCCTTGTCAGGTGCTGTAACGCTCGCGGGCAATGGCGTGTTGAATACAGACGGGCTTCGGTTAGACGGACAGGTCAACGGAACCACGCGAAATCTGGTCACGGGGACAGTCCGCCTTGATCCGTTGTTGCAGGGCAATGGAACATTCAAAGGGGCCTTTGGGCGGCCTGATTCCAATCATGTTCAGGTCAGCGATTTGCAGGTGCAGACACCCGCGATGCGCCTGCAGGGTGATGCAGACCTGACCTTAGATGGCGCTCATCAGGCCGATATTGCGTTCCGGATCAACGATACCGCCGTGCTGGACCCAAGCCTGAAAGGGCCATTGTCGCTGACCCTGACAGCAACACCCGCCGCCGAAGGCGACGACACAACGCAGACCGCGATGCGCCTGACCGGACCGGGGTCCAGCGTTGCGCTTGATGCAATCGTGGCTGCACCTGCCGATGGCTATGAGGTAACAGGCGACCTGAGCGCGCAGATCGCCGATCTTGCCGCCTATGCCGCGTTGATAGGTCAGCCTTTATCGGGAAGCATTGATCTGACGGCCTCGGGCAGTGTCCTGCCGGATCTGACGCGGTTTGACACCCAAGTGAACCTGCGCAGCGAGAACCTTGCAATCGGGAATGCGACCGTTGATCCCCTACTTGCCGGTACAGGCCGGATCAATGCGACTGTGGGCCTTGCCGAAGGTATTCTCGCGGTCCGCACACTCGAGGTTTCGACCCGCGAAGTATCGCTTGTGGGGGCGTTGAACGGGGCTGCGGGCGTTGGGCAGGGGCGGTTCAATGCCAGTTTGCGCAATGTCGGTGTCCTGACCGACCAGATCAGCGGGCCGGTGCGCGCCACGGGCAGCGCATCACTGGACGAAGACGGCACTTGGGGGATAGATGCAAACGGCACAGGGCCGGGTGGCCTTGGCGCGCGGATCGCGGGTGATATCGGGCAGAACGGCAATTTGGCGATCACCGTGGACGGCAGTGCGCCGCTGGCTTTGGCGAATGCCGCATTGGACCCGCGCCGTTTGAGCGGACAGGCGAATTTTGATCTTGGCATCAATGGTCCAGCCTCTTTGTCGTCCTTGAGCGGGGCGATCACATTTTCGCAGGGGCGGCTGGCGGCACCCAATCTGGGCGAAGCCTTGACAGACCTGAGCGGTGAAATCCGTCTGGGCAACGGGGCGGCACAGATTGACCTGCGCACCCGCGTCGAAAGCGGCGGCAGTCTGCGTGTGTCCGGCCCTGTGGCGCTTACGGGTGGCAATCAGGCGGATATTACGCTCGCACTGAATGACGTGGTCTTGCAGGACCCCAACCTTTATTCTTCGCGCATTTCCGGAACCGTCAACCTGAATGGCCCCTTGCAGGGGGGCGCGCGCATCCTTGGCCGTTTGGAGTTGGGGCAGACGGATGTTCGGGTGCCCTCATCCTCGATCAGTACGCTGGGCGACTTGCCAGATGTCCGGCATCTGGGTGAACCAGCCGACGTACGGCAGACGCTGCGTCGTGCGGGCTTGCTGGGTGACACTGCGGGCGATGCCAACGGTGGTACAGGAAGTGGTCCTGCGTTTCCGCTTGATATCGTGATCAACGCACCATCGCGGATATTTATCAGAGGGCGCGGGCTTGACGCGGAACTGGGGGGCAGCCTGACCATCGGAGGAACAACCGCCAATGTTATCCCCGTGGGGCGCTTTGAATTGGTCCGCGGCCGGATTGATATCCTCCAGCAACGGTTTGAACTGACTGAAGGACTGGCGACGCTTGAAGGTGATTTTGAACCCTTCATTCGGCTTGTCGCGACGACGCAAACAGAGACAGGGACCACGATCAGCATTGTGGTCGAAGGACCTGCAAGCGCGCCCGAGGTCAGCTTTCTTTCCGTGCCGGAACTGCCGCAGGATGAAGTGCTGTCGCAGTTGATCTTTGGGCGCGACCTGCAAAGCATCAGTCCGTTGCAGGCGGTGCAGCTTGCCTCGGCGATCAGTACCTTGGCGGGGCGTGGCGGCGGCGGGTTGGACCGTTTCAGACAGAATATCGGCCTTGATGACTTTGATGTGACCACCGATGAAACCGGTGCCGCAGCAGTGCGGGCTGGCAAATACCTGTCTGAAAACGTCTATACCGATGTGACAATCACCAGTGAAGGCAACACTGAAATCAACCTCAACCTTGATATCACAAGCGAAATCACTGCCAAAGGCAGTGTGGACCAAGAAGGTGATACCAGCGTTGGTGTCTTTTTCGAGCGGGATTATTAAGCGGAACTGGCGGTACAGCCCAGATCATCCGTCTTCACCCATCGGGGACTTTGTCAGCGGGGGTAGTATCTGGTGTCGCCTGCGCTAGGTTGCCGTCAATACAATATGACGGATCAGATATGGACAAGCTCGCCCTCGCCAATCGCAAGAAACTCCCCGAGGCACTGCGCGTCCTGCTAGAGGAATTCCCGCGCGAGGGTTGGGAACTTGATCCGGGGTTCGAGGGGTTGGTCCGGTTCTGGCTGGACCGCCACCTGATGTTCCGCCGTCTGATGGGCGAAATGGGGAGCGCGACGGAAGCATTGCTGGATAAAAAGATCGCACCCGAGCGTTATGCAGGCTTGCTGTCCCGCTATGGCGGGATGTTCGTGAACGGTCTGCACGAACATCATACAATCGAGGACACCCACTATTTCCCGAAACTCGCCAGCAAGGATCGCCGGATCAAGCGCGGTTTTGATATTCTGGACAAAGATCATCATGACCTCGACGGCTTGCTGTCCGATTTCGTGGGCGGCGCGAACACCGTGATTCACAGCAGCGACAACGCGGCCAAACTTCACGAGGGCGCAGGAAAGTTTCAAAAAGAAATGCGCAGGCTCGAACGCTTGCTAGACCGGCATCTGGTGGACGAAGAAGAACTGGTGGTTCCTGTTATCCTGCGTTTCGGTGCGGGCGGGATCGGCTAGGTCACTGCAAGCGGAAAGAAGCGGAATCGCCAGCGCCGCGGTCGACCGTGAACCGCAAGCGATCATCGCCGCGCGCCTCGACCAACTGGCAATTATAAGGGATCGGGTCACCGCCCCAGCGCATTTCACGGCAGAAATAACCATCCTGCCACGCCCAAGTGCCTTCGATGTCCCAACCCCATGCCGCACCTGCAATCTGGCCGGTTTCCAACACGTTCAGCTGCACCCCGTAAAGAAAGTTGCGCAGTTCCTTGCCCTCGATCAGGGACAGGAATGTTGCCTGATCCGTGACAGGCACATAGCTGTCGGCAAGCGCCGGAGCAGCGGTTACGGAAAGGACCAAGCTTAAAACGGCATGTTTCATCGGGCACCTCATTGCGCTCAGAATACCATTTTTACGCATCAAAGCTGAATTCGGTTCAGTCGGCGCTGAAGAGGTCGGCAATTATATGCCCAAGACATCCATCATGTCGTACTCACCGGGGTTCCGGTCCTGTCCCCAAAGGGCTGCTTTCAGGGCGCCGCGGGCGAAAATCGCCCGATCCGTCGCAATATGCCGAAGAACGATCCGTTCACCTGCCGCCGCAAATAGAATGTCATGTTCGCCCACGATGTCGCCCCCGCGAATTGCACTAAAGCCGATATCGCCGCGTTTGCGCGCGCCAGTCATTCCGTCGCGCCCGCTGTCAGTGACATCCTCGAGTGCGACGCCGCGCCCTTCTGCGGCAGCCTCTCCCAACATCAGCGCGGTGCCCGAGGGCGCATCGACCTTTTGGTTGTGGTGCGCTTCGATGATTTCGATATCGAAGTCTTCATCCAGTGCGGCAGCAACCTTTTTGGTCAGTTGCACCAGCAAGTTCACGCCCAGCGACATGTTGCCTGCCCGCACGATCACCGCATGACGGGCGGCGGCATTGATCGCTTTGAGGTCGTCGTCAGACAGGCCTGTAGTGCCGATCACATGAACCGCACGCGCCTGTGCCGCCAGCCCCGCAAATGCAACAGTCGCTGCGGGGGCGGTAAAGTCGATGACGGCTTGCGCCTTGGCAAAAACCTCGACAGCGTCATCGGTCACAGTGACGCCAACGGGTTGGCCACCGGTGACCACACCGATGTCTTGCCCGATCCATGCGTGTGCTGTCCGCTCCAGCACGCCCACAAGTCGGCATTTGTCCGAAGCCAAGACTGTCTTGACCAGCATCTGGCCCATTTTTCCTGATCCGCCGGTGATCACGATCCCTGGAGTGTCTGTCATGGGTCTGTTCCTTTATCCGTGCCCCGTCTTAGCGGCGGATTGCCTCTGACGCAAAGCCTTGCTTGGCAAGGCGCGCCTGAGCGCTTAAATGAACACCATGGCTAAGAATTCAAATCGAGACGGCAAGGCCCCGACGCAGCGCATGTTGCGGGTGGGCGAAATGATCCGTCGGACCCTGTCAGAGATTCTGCAACGCGGCGATGTGCATGATGACGAACTGGCGCGCATGTCGATCACGGTAGGCGAAGTGCGGATGTCGCCCGACTTGCGGATCGCGACGGCCTTTGTGCTGCCCCTTGGTGGACAGGGCAAGCAAGAAGCGCTTGCCGCGCTGCGCCGGAACCGGCACGAGGTGCGCCATCTGGTCGTCAAGGGCGGCTCTATGAAGTTTGCACCCGAACTGCGGTTCGAGATTGATGGAACATTCGACCAAATCGATGCGACACGTGCCTTGCTGTCAGAGGCTCACGTGCGTCAGGAT
>CAYGMX010000251.1:0-999 GCA_964351055.1 uncultured Loktanella sp.
GCGAGGTGCAGGTCGAGGCGACTTTCCCCGATGGGACAAAGCTGGTGACGGTCCATGATCCGATCCGATGACGCGCTCGGAACACTTATTTTGGGCAAGGTGATGAAGAGGTGCAGCCATGAAACCAGGTGAAATAATCGTAGGCGAAGGTGTCCATACGCTCAATGCGGGTGCGCCGGAAACCGTGCTGGAGGTGGCCAACACAGGTGACAGGCCGGTGCAGGTCGGGTCGCATTTTCATTTCGCCGAAACGAACCCTGCGCTGGATTTTGACCGCGAGACCGCCCGCGGCATGCGTTTGAATATCGCCGCAGGGACTGCTGTGAGGTTTGAACCGGGTCAGCGCCGCGAAGTCACGCTGATACCGATTTCCGGGGCGCGCAGGATTTACGGCTTTAACGGTCATGTGATGGGGGACCTGTGATCGGTATCTTGCCGACATATGCTGCGGTGCAGAAAAATGCTGCGCGGCAGAAGCCTCTGGGGTATGATGCTGGCAACAGCAACTTAACCCGAAGGGGAAAATCATGACGCCCGCACTGACACTCTCGCTTTCAGCCCAAGCCATGCATGCGGCCAGTGCCGTGATCGCGCAGCAAATGCGCTTTGCCGATGTGGTGATTGACCAAACTTTTTCAGCACAACGTGCCCTGTTCACACCATTCTTGAAGGCGCCAGCAAACATCGCGGCGCAGCCAAAAGCAAAGCAAGCGGCTCCGGTCAAGAAGAAGCTTCCCAAGGCCGCTGCTGCCAAAAAGAAGGTCATCAAGGCCAAGGCGCCCAAGCCTGCCAAAAAGACAAAATCGGTTGTGGCACCCAAGCCCGCCCCAGTCAAAGCAGCAGAGTTGCCGCCTGTTGCCAAGCTCGAGGTTTCTCCGAAAGTGGCCGAAGCGGTTGCTGTAAAACCGGCAGAGATCGCACCAGCCGAAACGAAGGTTGCGGCCAACACGGTTGCGCCCAAAGTTGCAAAGGCAGCGCCAGCACAGATGACGCCAGCGG
>CAYGMX010000251.1:1009-4880 GCA_964351055.1 uncultured Loktanella sp.
CCCATGAAGAGCCTGCCAAGACAACTTCTGCACCCAAATCCAAAGCAAAGCCACGCACCAAAGCTGTATCCATTGCCGATACGCCTTGGGACGGAAAGAAAACGTCTGAAAACACCTAATCGGAGACCTCTATGCCAGCCACGATCTCTCGCGCGGATTATGCCGCAATGTTTGGCCCCACAACGGGGGATCGGGTCAGGCTGGCCGATACCGACCTGATTATCGAGGTTGAACGCGACCTGACCGCAGAGAATGCAGGGGCGGCAACATCGCAAGGCATGGGTAAGAATGCCATGCTTTATGGTGAAGAGGTGAAATTCGGTGGCGGCAAGGTGATCCGCGACGGGATGGGGCAGTCTCAGGCAACACGGGCCGAAGGTGCCGTTGATACGGTCATCACCAATGCGCTGATTGTGGATTGGACGGGGATCATTAAGGCCGATGTCGGCCTCAAGGATGGCAGGATCATCAAGATCGGCAAGGCGGGCAACCCCGACACCCAGCCGGGCGTCGATATCATCATCGGCCCTGGCACCGAGGCGATCGCGGGCGAGGGCCGTATTCTGACCGCGGGCGGGATCGACAGCCACATCCACTTTATCTGCCCTCAACAAATCGAAGATGCGCTCTATTCCGGAATCACCACCATGATCGGCGGCGGGACCGGGCCTGCGCATGGCACGCTTGCGACGACATGCACGCCAGGGCCTTGGCACCTAGGGCGCATGTTGCAGGCTGCGGATGCCTTCCCGATGAACCTTGCCTTTGCGGGCAAGGGCAATGCGTCTTTGCCTGCCGCCCTTGAGGAACAGGTGCTGGCGGGTGCGTCCTGCCTGAAACTGCACGAAGACTGGGGCACCACCCCTGCCGCCATCGACTGTTGCCTGACGGTTGCTGACGCGATGGATGTGCAGGTCATGATCCATACCGATACGCTGAACGAAAGCGGCTTTGTGGAAAACACGGTCGGCGCCATGAAGGGCCGCACGATACACGCCTTCCACACCGAAGGTGCAGGTGGCGGCCATGCCCCCGATATCATCAAGATTTGCGGACAGCCGAATGTCTTGCCATCCTCTACCAACCCCACGCGGCCGTTTACGGTCAATACCGTGGACGAGCATCTTGATATGCTGATGGTCTGCCATCACCTTGATAAGTCCATTCCCGAGGATGTCGCCTTTGCCGAAAGCCGCATCCGCCGCGAAACCATCGCTGCCGAGGATATCCTGCATGATATGGGTGCTTTCTCGATCATCGCGTCTGACAGTCAGGCGATGGGTCGGGTGGGCGAGGTGATCATCCGCACATGGCAGACAGCGCACAAGATGAAGGTGCAGCGCGGCCAACTGGCCGGCGAGACGGGTGACAACGACAACCTGCGTGTGAAGCGGTATGTTGCCAAATACACGATCAATCCCGCGATCGCGCACGGGCTTTCGGCGCATGTGGGCTCTGTTCAGGAAGGCAAGCGCGCTGATCTGGTACTATGGAACCCCGCGTTCTTTGGGGTCAAGCCAGAGATGATCTTGATGGGCGGCACGATTGTGGCGGCGCAAATGGGTGATCCGAATGCGTCGATCCCGACGCCGCAACCGGTCTATACCCGTCCGATGTTCGGGGCTTACGGCCGGTCGCTGGAACATTCCGCTGTGACCTTTGTCAGCGGGGCGGCGCAAGATGCGGGGATCAGGGAAAGGCTCGGCCTTGCCAAGCAGACCTTGCCCGTTGTCAATACGCGCGGCATCGGCAAGGCGGATCTGAAGCTCAATGATGCGATGCCGCATGTCGAGGTAAACCCCGAAACCTATGAAGTGCGCGCCGATGGTGAGCTGTTGACCTGTGAACCGGCAACCGAACTGCCGATGGCGCAGCGCTACTTTTTATTCTGATTTGGACGCACTGATGCAAGGCATGCATAGTGGGATTGCACAAAGGGACGTTGTCGATGAAGGGTGACCGGCTTAGCTGTCAATACGGGAGGACAGAAAACCGTATTCATGAGGCATATGATGGCACTCCGTCCAGACAACACACTGATTTCAAACCGCGAAATGCTGACCGAGCTGTTGCTCGTCCCGTTTCGGAAAATTGGCGCTATCCTCGAAGGATTGGCTGTCAGCAATTCACGCACGCAAGCGTTGAAGGAAATCGCCGCAATCCCCGAAGAGCAGTTGATCGCCAAAGGTGTGACGCGCGCCGACTTGATCAGCATGACGTTCCGGCACGACGCCTAGGCGGTTTTCAGGCGGGGCAGACCGCATGAACAGCGTCGCCCACAAAGTCACCCATCATGCAACTGCGTTGGCAGGCACCGTCAGCCTCACCTACGATGCGCGTCTTTTGCGGCGCAAACGGCTTGTCACCGATAGTGGCGAGCCGTTTCTTGTCGATCTGGCGCAGACCACATCGGTCAATGCGGGCGAGGCCTTTGTTCTGCAAGATGGCAGACAAATCGGCGTGGTTGCAGCAGACGAGCCGCTGATGCGCGTCACAGGTGATCTGGTGCGGCTTGCGTGGCATGTCGGCAACCGGCACGCGCCCTGTGCGATCACCGAGGACGGTTTGGTCTTGCAACGTGAAAAGGTGATGCGCGCGATGCTTGAACAACTCCATGCCACTGTTACCGACTTTGACGGCCCTTTTACACCCGAGGGCGGTGCCTATGGGCATGGGCGTACCATGGGGCACGATCACAGCCATTCCCATGGATGACAAAGCGCTTTTGACGCTGGCGCAGTGGCTATCGCCGGCCTATCCGGTGGGTGCCTTCGCGTGGTCGCACGGGCTGGAACGTGCGGTCGGGCGCGGAGATGTCGCCAGTGCGGCAGAGCTTCAGGATTGGTTGACGGCGGTCTTGGAGCATGGGGCGGGGCGGGCTGATGCGATCTTGCTTTGTGCCGCACATGGCACCGATGACGTGGCAGCGATTGCAGAATTGGCCGCAGCGCTTGCGCCATCACAAGAACGGCGGATGGAAACGCTCCAGCAGGGGGCTGCATTTGCGGCGACAACGCGGGCGGTCTGGCAGATTGATCTGCCAGATATGGCCTATCCGGTCGCTGTTGGGCGGGCCGCAAGTCTGGTTGGCTTGCCAGTTCTGCCCACGGCGCAGCTTTGGCTACAGGCTTTTGCAAGCAATCTGGTACAGTCCGCCCAGCGGTTGATGCCGCTTGGACAAACCGAGGGGCAACGTATTCTGGCGGCGCTGGCGCCCGTCTGCATCAGGATCGGTACCGAGGCGAGTACGGCAACACTGGACGACATCGGAAGTGCAACCTTTGCCGTCGATACCGCATCAATGCAGCACGCCGCGCAATATTCGCGTATCTTCAGGTCATGACGATTCTCTTGACTGCCATACTTGGGCTGATTGCGCTGGTGCATCTGGCGTGGGGGTTTAATATCTGGATTCCGATCCGTGACGAGGCGGCGCTGGCCCGTACTGTGGTTGGGGCCAAAGACGTCACCCGGATGCCCGGCACTATCCCCTGCCTGCTGGTGGTGGCGGGGCTACTTGCAGTGATCGCCGCCTTGTGGCTGCCCCAGTTCTGGATTGCCCGCGCTGTGCTCTGGATTGCGGTCTGCGTCTTTGTGATGCGGGGTATCATTCCCTACACAAGCCTTTGGCGGAAGATGACCCCCGAAGAGCCCTTTGCCACCTATGACCAGCGGCTCTATGGGCCCCTGTGTGTTGGCCTTTCCATAGGCATGCTTTTTACTTTGACCGGAGGCTGAACCATGTCCCCTAATGGACCGCTGCGCGTTGGAATAGGTGGCCCTGTTGGTGCGGGAAAAACCACGCTGACGGCAAATCTGGCCCGCACCCTCAAGGACGAGATCAGCCTTGGGGTCATCACCAACGATATCT
>CAYGMX010000252.1:0-4875 GCA_964351055.1 uncultured Loktanella sp.
TGACCTGCATAAGGGACTGCACGCGCCCTTCGATGTCGGCTGCGCGCTAATCCGCGACCGGCGACTGCATCGCGCGACTTTTGCCGAGGATGCCGAATATCTCCAGATGGCAAGCCGCGGTCTGGCGGCTGCGGAGTTCCTACACGACTATGGCTTGGAAACGACCCGCGGCTTTCGGGCACTCAAGGTCTGGATGATGCTGCGCCATCATGGGGTAGACAGCTTTGGCCGCATCCTTGATCGCACTATCGCGCATGCCCGGCATTTGACGAAGCTGATCGAAGCAGAGCCAGAGCTGATACTGATGGCCCCCACAGCAACTGCTGTCGTCTGCTTTCGCCATGATCCTGGTGGTGTGGATGAGGCTGCCCTGCGTACCCACAACACAGAGATCATGCTGCGTCTTCAAGAAAGCGGGATTGCGGTCATTTCAGACACCACGATCCACAGTCGGCACTGCCTGCGCGTCGCGATCTGCAACCACCGCACGCGAGAAGAGGATCTTGATTTGTTGGTTGGGAAGGTACTTGAAATCGGAAAAGGCCTGTTGCGCGGACGAGTCTGAATGCCTTTGGTCACATCCGGCTCTGAAGAACCTCAGCCTGCTGGCAAGTCGAATTTCCTTAGGGCATTCTCGCAACGCGACTGACATCGTCAAAAAGTACTGGATGCGGCTCCAAGAAAGCGGGTCTGACGTCAGCGCAACGCGACGCGAAATTGATGCGTTTCTACAGGAAATCTTTGGACCTGTCGCGGTTTGATGCCGCTCCCTTGATAGCATCTACTGCAACAAAGGAGATGAACTATGAGGCTAACTGACTAAAGCGGCACCTGTGGAAACGGAGGTGGTACCTGCGTCGGACTGTACTGAAAAAGCGAGCCGAACAGACCACGCGGGTTGGGTGTCCAGGGGGCATCGTTCATATCCAGTTCAATGCAATCCGAAGAAATAGTCCTTGGGTTTATCTTTGCCCGTTCGCAAAGTGCAAGCGACGTGTGGCAGGAAACCAAGAAGCTATCATTGCCATCATCTCCGCGAAACTCCTGATAGCAGAACCGCAACTCACCTCCGATCGGTTGTTCATTTCCCATCGGGAACTGTTGCAAGAAAGGGTTTACGTTCATTTCTGCTCCAGGCGCTTCATAGTTTAATGGAGTCCAATACTCATAAAGCAGAGGATCTCTGCACTCTTTGAGCTCGATCTCAGAGACTGCGCCGTTTGAATTCGAAAGCAAACGCGAACCAATATCTGAAACAAGTGCCTGTGTCTTGGAAAGGTCGATACTATCTTCTTGGGTGATTGAACGAACGGTGTAGGCGAGTGTTTCGCTCAGTGCGTACTGATTTTCTTCCCCAATCCAGCTTGCTGCTGCGCGCGCTACGCCGAGAAGGTTCGCGCGTGCATTCACGGATACATCGCCTTCCTCAGGCGTTACCGGCTGATGAAGTTGATCCAGAACAACGCAAAGACTGGTATTGTCGACGATGCTCGCCAGTAGACGCGCCGAATTCAACCGAACTGATCGATCTGGATGTCCAGACCCTGCCGCGAGCGTCTTTGCTACATTGATGTTGTCCAATGCGCGGAAGCGGGTGACATTTTCAAAGTCACTTTCAACCAAGAGGATGGCAGCCGCTGTAAGCGACAGATAGGCTTCTATTGCTTCTGGATTTGGATTGGGGTCCCTCAATTCAAGCTCGAACTCGGGGATTTGCGGAACAATACACGCTAATGGATTTCGGACTGATCCCAATACCGAGAGACTCTGTGCTTTACCTTCAAGCACGATACTATTGATAAAGCCACAGTCGCTTGCCTGTGCTCTTGCACTCGTTGCGACACATGAAGTGAGAACAATCAGTACCACCGAAAACGCATGCTTCATTCGAACAACCCCAAATTGACTTCGTTTTGCCCAATCGTTCTTTGCTGATCGATTCTTGGCAGGGTGGCGATGATTTTCGGCTCAAACTCTACTGTTTCTTCCGCAACGTATTCGTCAAAATCGGCGCCGGCGCGATCACGCGGTGTCAGTCCCACCCTGATTGCAGTTGAAGCTTCTGTCTCCGTAGTCGTTTCTGGGCATTCTGGCTCCAGAACAAAGTTGAAAAGATCGTCCATCGGCACTCTGGTACCATCTTTTCCAGAGAACTCTAACTGAAGGGCAAACAGGCATCGTTTGGAATTGGCTCTTTTTGGTAAAAGCACGACAAACTGATCTTCCAATGACGATGTGAGCACCGGCAAACCCTCAAGGTATGCCGAAAGGAAGTGCTCTTCTGGATTAATCGCAATCGTCCGGTCCTCGGACCCAATTTCAAAAGACACTTTGACGTACTTCGTTTGTTGATCAAAAGCGCCGCGCATTTCTGTGTGTTTTTCGACGATGGCCCAACCGGCCAGAAATGCCAAAACACCGGCTCCGCCCGCCATCGAGCCTTGAAACCACCCATTCGTCAAGAGATCACTACGCATTGCACCGGCCGCTTGAGTGCCAGTGCCGTACAGCGTGATAGCAATGCCCAGCACGACGTAGACGAAAGTAAATGCTGTATGTGAGTCATCCTGTTCATGATCGGCCCAAGCAATCAGAGCTATGCCGAGCACCACGAAAAGTAAGCCGGAAGAGAAAAACGCGCGCGCCCATTCAATAAGACGATTTGGCCAACTGTTCTTATGCTTCTGATCCAATTCTTTCTGAACTCGATCACGAACATCATGTTCGGTCGCTGCCACCAGACCGCACCATACTGCAAACTGGGCAAGACTAGGTTTTGCAGCGCCTTCCTTGACCCTCTCTAAGGCCTCGGATCGCGTAATGCCCTCTGCCTCCTCAAGCTCAAGAGTATCGCGGACAAGCCTGTATTCGGTTGAATCTGGTCGCATCAGAATAACAATGAATGCCTAGACTGAATGTTAAGCTAGATCGATTAATAGCCTTATCTTGGCCTCAAACTGCTTTAATCACAAGAAAAACATCTGAACACTGACATTCCACACCCTTGGCGCGACGCATTTTGGTGTCAGGTATCAACGTTAAAACTCCAGGAGTATTGAAGTGTTAGGCTTGGTCCGGTTGTAAGGAAAACGCTTGTGACAAGAAGGTAGACGGTGAGGTCTGCCGCGATTCCCGTTACGCGAGAACGCTTCATTGGTGATTGCTTTCTTCAACCCCCCGCAAGAACACCTGCCTCTACTATCGTTCTGCCACTGGCTGTCGCCTCTTGTCACTGCCGGATGGGTATTTCGTGCCACAATCTTAACAAATCCGCCTTTTGAATTGCGCGTCAAGACGGCGCGCGATGTCCAAAAGCACCACTTTGGACGCAAATTTCAAGAGGTAGAGCCGTGAAATGGGCCCCGCTTCGGGCAGTTAACTATCCTTTAGTATAGTTGTTAAGGAATTTTGGACGGCTGCATTATTTTGCCACAAATCTGCTCTTAGCACCTGGTTAATACATGATCAGACGCGGGCCGGATCTCATGTTGAGATCGTGTTGGTCCTTTACGAGTGCAAGGAGTAGAGTAATGAGTACGGGGTTTTTTGGGCCGACGCTATTGGCGTTGGCGGCGGTAACTCTTGGCCTAGCGGCAGGCCCGCTACAGGCCCAGCAGCGGTCAATCATTAACCCGAGTTTTGAAGAATTTGCGCCGGGTTACACGCCTCCAACAGGTTTTCAGATCACAAGCGATGCCCGGCTGAATGGTTGGACATCTTCCAATTCCGAGATTGAGATTTGGGCGAGCGGCTTTCTGGGTGTGCCCAGTTTTGCGGGCAGCTATCTGATCGAGTTGAACCCAAACTCCCCGATCCGATTGTCGCAAGAGATTTGCTTGGTAGAGAATGAGCGCTTCTCCTTTTCCTACCGGCACCGCGCACGTGCAGGCGGTGCGGCGATCCAGACCGTTCAACTGACGGCGCAAAGTACGTCTGGCCCTGCATATTCGCAATTGTTCGATGTGTCTTCGCTTCCCGTGCCCGCCAACAACGCCGCAGGTGTTTGGGTCGAGAACGCAGGTATGGAAATCTTTAATGGGCCGACAGGTCTTTACAGTGTCGGGTTTGAATCGACCAATATTGGCTCTGTGGGCAACCTGTTGGACTCTATCAACATCGTGCCCATCGCGCTGGTGGAGTTCGATGCATCGACGACACAAGCGCCAGAAAACCAAGGCAGTGGTATTCCGCAGTTGCGCGTATCTGGTGTTGTCACCGAAGACACGATTGTCACCATTGGCGTGACAGGTGGGTCGGCCACAGCGGGCGATGACTACACCTTGGACAGCACGACAATCACGATCCCGACAGGCAACTATGATGGGACGTCCGACGCGTCACTCTTTCCTGTGCCCATCACAATCCTGAATGACGCGGAGTTCGAAAGCGACGAAACACTTGAGCTCGTCATCATCTCCACCACCAGAGCCAGCAACGGCGCGGTCAGCGACACTTTGCAGGCAGGTGATATTCAGTGTGTGGGCAGCCCAGAGACAACCGTCTCGCACACGATTGTGGATGTGGAGCCTGAAATTGCCGTGTCCTCTTCTGCCAGTGGGCCGATTGCGGACGGTGGCACAGATCCTTTTGGCTTGCAGCTTGTCGGTGAACCTCAGACCGTCACCTACACAATTACGAACAACGGTGATGATACGCTGCTTTTGGGCACACCCATTATCGACACAGGCGCCAGCAACGTGACGGGCTCCAGTGTAAGCCCCCCCGCCGATACCAGCTTGGCACCGGGGGAATCCACCACCGTCATCGTAACCTTTACACCAGCAGGTTCGGGGCCCTTTGCGCTTGCCATTTCAGTGCCCAACAACGATCTGGATGAAAACCCCTACAATATCGCGATCACCGGTACAGCATTTG
>CAYGMX010000253.1:0-4871 GCA_964351055.1 uncultured Loktanella sp.
CCCGTATGGCCGATCTGGGGGCCGGTTGGGGATATCTTGCGGGGCCGGTATTGGCACGCGACGGTGTGAAATCGCTTGATCTGATCGAGGCAGAGGCGCTGTCGATCGCCTGCGCGCGGCTGAACGTCACCGATCCGAGGGTCACCTTTCATTGGGCAGACGCTACGCATTTCGAGGGTACGGCCGGTTTCGAAGGGATCGTGATGAACCCTCCGTTTCATGCGGGCCGCGCTTCTGATCCTGCCCTTGGAAGGACCTTTATTCAGGCCGCCGCCCGCCTTCTGGCCCCGCATGGCAAGCTTTGGATGGTCGCAAACCGTCATTTGCCTTATGAAAGTACCTTGACCGAGTGTTTCCGCAATGTGGATACGATTGGCGGCAATGGTGCATTCAAGGTATTCCACGCCAACCGACCACATCGCTGATCGGATCAAAGGAGAGCCATCATGTCATTTTCCATCGCCGGCAAGACCGCGATTGTCACAGGGGCTGCAAATGGTGTTGGTCTTGCGATCGGGCGTCACTTTGTTGAAATGGGCGCAAACGTGTTATTCGCGGACATGGACGAAAAGGCGCTGAGCCAAGAGATTGGTGACAACGCAGAGACCAAGCCAAACATGCGGATTTTTGCGGGGGATTTGCGCAAGAAACTGACGATTGCCAATCTGCTTTCCACCACCATCGACGCCTTCGAGCGGGTGGATATCTTGGTAAACGCATCGCGTCAGGTGATGGAAACCGATCCGCTTGATCCTGATGACAATTCTGTCGAGGAACTGTTGCAGCAGAACACGCTGACGGCCTTGCGGGTCAGTCAGGCAGTGGCGCGCCGGATGATCAAGCAGGCAGACGGCGAAACGAACGGATCGCTTGGGTCCATCGTCAACATCAGTTCAATCGCGGCGCGCCGGACACACCCCGACTTGCTGGGATATTCGATCAGCACCGCAGCCCTTGACCAGATGACCCGCTCGCTGGCCGTGGCACTTGCACCGAATGGGATAAGGGTCAATGCCGTGGCTTTCGGCAGCGTGATGAGCGCAAGCCTGAAAGGGGCGCTGAAGGATCACGATAACGTGCGCGAAGCGATTGTCGACAGCACGCCGTTACACCGGATCGCAAGCGCTGCAGAGGTGTCAGACGCGGTTCAGTACCTTGCGTCCGATGCAGCAGCCTTTGTCACAGGGCAGATCATCACTGTGGACGGCGGGCGCACGTTGATCGACCCAGCCGCCGTTGCAGCACACTGATCATTCAGGGTGCACGGCGATGCACTGCGCGACCGCCTGGTTCGATGTGGCTTGCGCCTGCACAAACCGGTCTTCCAATGATGCCAGCTTGGCCCGTTCGGCGTTCAGGTCAATCGCCACAGGCACGGTCGATGTAAAGGTCCGCGTTTCGTTGCAGCTGAACGAAAACGTCGTGCCGTCTTCGTTGCGCCCTGTGCAGCGGCCATTGATGGTGCGGACCTCTTGGCGTTCTTCCAAGGCATAGCCGCGCGCAAGATTGCCGCGCGTTTCTTCAATCAGGCTGCCCAGCACGCGGGTATCGCGGGTCACTTGACTGATGCATTGCTCCCGCGGGGTCGCGCAGGCTGTCAGTGCGACAAGGGGAAGAATGAAAAGTGACGCGCGCATGGCTCTCTCCGGTTTTGGTCTGGATCATCTATGGGCGATGGGTATTGTGCATTAAACCGACAATAGCACGTTATGCAATAACAGGGGACAAGGACAAAGAATGTCAGACGGGTTCGACGCAGAAAAGACCAAAGCATCATCATGGTTCCGCACCTTGCGCGACGATATCGTCGCAGCCTTCGAAGGGTTGGAGGACAGCCATGCCACGGATGCCGCTGCGGGCCGGTTTGAGGTAACCGAGACATCGCGGACGTCTGATGACGGGTCCGATGCGGGGGGCGGTCTGATGTCTGTCATGCGTGGCGGGCGCGTTTTCGAAAAGGTCGGGGTCAATATTTCGACCGTCTATGGCCAATTGGGCGAAGCTGCGCAAAAGGCGATGGCGGCACGTGGTGTGCCGGGCATGGCAGAAGACCCGCGCTTCTGGGCCTCGGGCATTTCGCTGGTGGCGCATATGCAAAACCCGCATGCGCCCGCCGTCCACATGAACACCCGCATGTTCTGGACGCCGCATGCGTGGTGGTTCGGGGGCGGGTCCGACCTGAACCCCTGCATCGAATATGCAGAAGATACGGCACATTTCCATGCGACCCAGAAGGCGCATCTCGACCCGCATGGCGAAGCGCATTACCCCAAGCTGAAAGCATGGGCGGACGAATATTTCTATATTCCGCATCGCAATCGGGCGCGTGGTGTCGGCGGCATCTTTATGGATGACTATTGCACCGGCGACTGGGAGGCCGATTTGGCCCTGACGCAGGATATTGGACGCGCGTTCTTGCCGGCCTACGTGCCACTTGTCGAAAAGCGCTGTAATACGCCTTGGACCGATGTGGACAAGGATACCCAGCTTATCCATCGCGGTCTTTATGCGGAATACAACCTTGTCTATGATCGCGGGACAAAATTTGGCCTGACCACAGGCCATGATGCGAATGCCGTTCTGATGAGCCTACCGCCACTGGCAAAATGGGTCTGATTTAGTCCACCTGAATAAAGCGCGGACCTTCGATATCGCGCGACGATTCGAATGCAGGAATAATCGGGTCTTGGGATGACGCGGGCAGAACATTGCCCGCCGCCATTTGTTGAAAGCCGATCTGCACCAGCACAGGTGACATATTGGGGCCGAGCATGGCCGCGATGATGTCGTAGGTCCGTTGCGGCGCGACGGTGACAACCACCTGTGCGGTGCGCATCATCCGCAGTCCCGCAGGATATTGTGTTCCCTCCGTTGCGCCAAGAGCGTCAACCTCACGCGCATTGGCAGGAATGAAAACGACCCACGCAAGCGTAAACAGCAGTCCCGCGCGCACCGCTGCGCGAAGGCTGTAGAGAGCAAGACGGAGTGTAAATGGCAGCTTCACAGGGCGGGCTCCGGACAATTCCGGTGACTTCGCATGTTAATGCGGCAAAATTTAGGACCCGCGGACTGTATCGATCATCAACTGGACATTGGCAGGGTCGGCATCCGGCGTAATCCCGTGGCCGAGGTTGAAGATATGGGGGCCACCCGACAAGGCATCGCAGATGCGTCTGGTTTCATTGACGAGCGTCTTACCACCCGTCACCATATGGCTTGATTTCAGATTGCCCTGAACGCAACCGTCGATTTGCACATGTTCGGCCACCCATGCGGCATCAACGCCGTCATCGACCGCGACACAATCCGCGCCGGTGGCCGCGTGGACGCCTGCGTATTTCGTACCTGCACCGCGCGGGAAGGCAATGACAGGAATACCCGGGTGCCTTTCTTTGAGCGCGGCGGTGATCCGCTGCATCGGTTTGATCGAGTAATTGGTGAAATCATCCCCTTCTAGCGATCCGGCCCAACTGTCGAACAGCTTCACACATTCGGCACCGGCTTCGATCTGTTTGGACAGATAGGCGATCGTGCCTTCGGTCAACCGGTTCATGATGCCTTCGAAGACGGGTCTGTTTTCCGCCTTGAGCGCATGGGCAGGGCCTTGATCCGGGGTGCCTTGGCCTGCGATCATATAGGTGGCCACGGTCCATGGCGCGCCCGCAAAACCGATCAATGTGGTTTGCTTGGGCAATTCGCGCGACAGGATTTTCACGGTCTCGTAGACAGGGTTCAGCGTGTCGTGAATTGCTTCGGTCGGCAGCAACTTTCCCAACTCATCGGCAGAGGTGATCGTGGAAAGGCGCGGGCCTTCGCCCGTGACGAACCATAGCTCAGCGCCCAGAGCCTGCGGCAAGAGCAGGATATCCGCAAAAAGAATTGCCGCGTCAAAACCGTAGCGCCTGATCGGTTGCAGCGTAACTTCGGCGGCCAATTCGGGGTTGTAGCAAAGCGACAGAAAGTCACCAGCCTGCGCGCGCGTGGCCTTATACTCAGGTAAATAGCGTCCGGCTTGGCGCATCATCCAGATCGGAGGCGTGGGAAGTGTTTCGCCCGCGAGGGCCCGGAGGATGGTTTTTTGCTGCGCCATGAGATGTCCTTTTTCGTCGTCCCTGTGGTCCCAATTGCAGAAGATGTTGTCAAGGGAGTTGTCAGGCTAGGTTGACACGTCTAACAATCCGATCATGACAGTGAAATTGCCCACACCCGCCTCGCCTTTCAACATCGGAACCCGTGGTTCGCCGCTTGCCTTGGCGCAGGCGCATGAAACACGGTCGCGCCTGATGGCGGCCTTCGATCTGCCGCAGGAGGCCTTTGCCATCTGCGTTATCAAGGTCACGGGGGATGCCATTCAGGACCGCCCGCTAAAAGAGATCGGCGGCAAGGGCCTGTTCACCCGCGAGATCGAAGAGGCGCTGCTGGACGGGTCCATCGATATTGCGGTGCATTCGATGAAGGATATGCCGGTCGAGCAACCGGCCGGCCTGTTGCTGGATACCTATTTGCCGCGTGAAGATGTACGCGATGCCTTTGTGTCGCTGCATGCCAAGGGACTGGATGATCTGGCCCAAGGTGCGACGGTCGGCACATCGTCATTGCGGCGCCGGTCGCAACTGCTGGCCAAGCGCCCCGATCTCAACATCGTGGAATTCCGTGGAAACGTCCAAACCCGCCTGAAAAAGCTGGGTGATGGCGTGGCCGAGGCGACCTTTCTGGCGATGGCGGGGTTGAACCGCCTGAACATGACCGATGTGCCGCGCACCGCCGTGCCGACAGAGAATATGCTGCCTGCCGTTGCCCAAGGCGCGATCGGGATCGAGCGGCGCGGCGATGATCACCGTGCGGCAGACATGCTGGCTGCCATTCATGAT
>CAYGMX010000254.1:0-4862 GCA_964351055.1 uncultured Loktanella sp.
GATGATGAGATGACTATCAGCATTGTGTCGTCGGTCCCATAGGGAGTCGTGCTATGACAAAGTCCGTGGCCGTTTTCTAGTCATGTCTGTAAGATCAAGATCAGTTTCGGCTTCGCAAAGCGATAGCTGTCGCGGCCGTGTTGCAGCATGGCCGCACGCTTTTCTTTTGTTGTTCGTGGCAAGTTTTCTAGCTGAACGAACGGAAGGCGATGGGAACCGCTTTGTCGGTTAATCCGCTCAGATAAGTCGCGAATGAGTCTTCAAACAGACTCGTTGAACCGCCAAGCTGAGCGGGCGACGACCTATGTTTAGAATAGGAGTATTCGAAAAGTATGGACGTATGACCATTTCGATACAGACAAAGAGGACTTTTTGGTCGCGCGCAGCCACAATGATAGTCGCGGTTCTGGCAATTTTTGTGTCTGCGCTAACGGCTATTCCTGACGTCGATCATCCCCTTTGGCCCGCACAAACTGATATTTCTTTCGGGGCCGGCACGAGCGTCGTTGATGATGGCACACCCCAGTCCGCGCCGCACACTAAATGTCATATCTGGCATAGCTGTAATTACGTCATCCTGCCCGCCAACGATTTGCCTTTGGTGCGTTTCGAGAGTGCGCCAGACTTTTCCAGAAAAGCGGACTACCCACCATCCGTCGCGAGAGATATGCCCTTCCATCCACCTCGAACCCTTTCACTGGTCTGAACGTTTGCACCGCATTGTGGTGCTGTCAGAAATCATGTGAAAGGAGCAAAACATGCTCGCTGAAAAAAAATACCAAACTACTGAGGTCTTGCGCCAAGACGCCGAGGACGTCTTTCAGGACTTCTGCGTCAAGGTGCTTCACAATCACGGATCCATCAAGAGCTGCGAGCGGTTGGATGCATGGCTGGGCATCACGTTGCGGCACGCGCTGACCGACCACTATCGGCGCAGGGCAGCCCGAAATCGCGGCGCGGAAGCTTATGCAGATGAGGCAAAGATTCTGACACCGAATACCGAGAATTTTGTTAGCCCCGCCTGCAGTTGTATTTCCACGGCGATGCAGGAAATGGATTCCGCCCAAGCCGAATTTCTAACGCGTCTTGATCTGCATGACGAACCGCGCAAAGCGGTTGCGGCTGACCTTGGCGTTAGTCGGAACGCTTTGGGTGTTCGGGTTCATCGCGTCAGGGTCGCGTTGAAAAAGAAGATAGCAGAGATCTGCCCAGTCTGCGGCGAGGGCGGCTTTATGCAGTGCGACTGTGACCATGCCCGCGACTTGCTGCCCTAGTCAACTCTGCACCGGATAGAAATGGCTGCCTAGATGTAAGGTTAGGCAGCGGTCAGCGTCTTTTGATCAACAAAAACTTTGTTAGGGGGATCAATTGACTGGATCATATGAGAGCCGTGATGAACTAGAAACGCTCGAGCTACGTGTGAGGCGTCTTGCAACCGACAGAATGACACTGTGTCATATCAGCGGGAACGCCAACTCACCCAGCAAAGAAATTGGGCGGACAAAGCCCTGTTTCAACCGCGTTTACGGAATGCGCGCGTGAAAGCCCCGGGCACTACAGATTTAAGTCGCGACGATGAACTAGAAGCGCTGATCTGCGACTGCCTTGAAGTGCTCTTGTCCACGCTTCCTGCGGAACAGGCGGTCATTGTCCGCTCCTTCGATCTGGAGGGGGAACTGTCTGGGTCGGTTGCGGTTAGTCTTGGGCTTAGCCAGAACGAAGTGACCACGCAGCGCGACTTGGGACGGCAGAGCTTGAGGGATCGCTTCAGCGACATGTACATGGTCTGCCCGCAGCACGGACTTGCAGGCGACGCCAGAAACCTGAATTTAGCCCGGTCTGTAATGTCGAGCTGCCCCGTGCGTCTAAATTCTACAGACGCCAATTCCTTTTGGAGGAGATGTACATGTGCTCGAAAACAATCGCAGTAGTCGCAACACCAGAACAGACGCAAAGTGGCTGTTGCTGTGGGACGTCATCCTATGCCCAGAAAAGTAGCCGCGCGGAAACCCGCACAGCTGCTGCGACAGATGCTCTCCACGTCTCGTTTCAGGGGAATGCTGATGTGCGATCCGAAGGGTGTTGTTGCGAGTACTTATCCGTCAAGGCCCGATCATTTGCACCGGGCCATGGAATGTAAGGAGACCTAACATGACACTCATTTTGTTCATTCTCGCCGTTGGTCTAGCCCTCTTGCTTACAAGGCACTCTCTCCAACGGCAGGGTGAAGTCACGGCTTTGGCGCGGGTGAAATGCCGAGTCAGAAATCCCATATGCGCATCAAAGGACCAATTCTAATGTTCAGAGCATTCACTACGATAGCCGCAGCCTTGCTGCTGACCTCCGCCATGGCGGTCGCCCAACCCATCGTTTTCGTGCCAGAAGGTAGCGCCAATACCGTGCTCATGGTCGACGCGACGACAGGTGAGACAATCAAGCAGATCTCTGGGCTGGAGGCAGTGCACGGTCTCTCTGGTGCGCCGGGCGTGCCCTATCTTGTGGCGGGCAGCTATGCCGAAACCGACCGCGCGGCGATTGCCGAACTGACCCAGCCTGAAGGCGTGTCGCAGGACGAACATGTGGCACATCATACAAAACCTGACGAAAAATCGATCGGGCCATCAGATGCAGGTATCAGCGTACTCAGCGTTCTGGACGCAGCGACAGGCGAGATCGTCCGCCGGATCGAAGTTCCAGGAGCGGTGCACCATACCGCCGTCTCGCCGGACGGCCGTTTTGCAGTGGCGACCCATCCCTCGGGTGACGGTATATCCGTCATCGATCTGACTACTTTTACGCTGACAGCATTCGTGCCGACGGGCAGTATGCCCAACTATGCAGCCTTCGGTTCCGACCCAGGCGTTGTTTATGTGTCGAATGCGGGCAACGGCACGATCAGCGAAGTCGATCTTGAACGCGGGATTGTTCGGCGCAACATGATGGCCGGCAACGCGCCAGAACACATCGTCATCGACCTGGACAAATCGGTGCTTTATGCTGCGGATGCAGATGTGGGTAACGTGATCGAACTGTCGCTGAAAGACGGCTCTGTCACACGCAGCTTTGCCATTGGCGGCGAATTGCACGGGATAGACCTGTCAGATGATCGTGCGGCCTTGTTTGTCGCCGGTCGTGGTGACGACAAAATAGCAGCTGTTGCGCTCTCAACCGGCGCCGTCACCTTCGCGCCACTGTCCCCGGAGCCTTATCATCTGACCAATGTGCCAGGAACGGGAAAGCTGTTTGTTTCGTCTCGCGCTGAACCAAAAGTCTGGATCATTGATGAAGCGACACTGACAACCGTGGGCGATTTTCAAATCAATGGCGAAGGACACCAGATGGTGGCCTTTCGCTGACGAGCTCATAAATAAAAATACCAATATACGCAGATGAAATGACGAAAAAGCTCCATCCGGTAAGGACAGATCATATGACCCAGCACACTCACCTTCAAAGTTCACAACCTGCTGAGATGGTGCAAGACGACAACATTTCCGCGGATTTCGCCGGACCTGTCTATACGTGCCCCATGCATCCGGAAATTCGACGGACCGAGCCCGGCGATTGCCCGAAATGCAATATGCATCTGGTGCCGGAAGGCAGCGCGGAAGATCACGGACATGGGCACCACGCGCATTCTGACGATCACAGTGCGGCGGCGGCACCGGTGAAAGGCGGTGTATACGATACCGTGCCCGCAGATTTCGACGGCGCGGTTTATACCTGTCCAATGCATGCCGAGGTACGTCAGATCAAACCCGGATCGTGCCCGATATGTGGTATGGGGCTGGAACTTGAATCCGCGACAATGGTTGAAGAGGGTTCAAACCCCGAATTGATCGATTTTACACGCCGGTTCTGGATTGGTGCCGTGCTTACGTTTCCGCTGTTGATCCTGACTATGTCTCCCTATGTCGGTGCCGGTTGGATACGCGAAATATTTGGCGAACGCACCACGCTCTGGATTGAATTTGTATTAGGCACTCCCGTCATCCTCTGGTCTGGTTGGCCCTTTTTCACCCGCGGGTGGACCTCGTTCCGGACGATGAAATTGAATATGTTCAGTTTGATCGCAATGGGTGTTGCGGCAGCCTATGGTTTCAGCGTCGTCGCCATTCTGGCGCCGGACATCTTCCCGGATGGATTCCGCAGCGCGGATGGCCATGTTGGCGTTTATTTCGAAGCGGCAGCGGTGATCGTGACGCTGGTCCTGCTGGGCCAGGTTATGGAGTTGCGCGCGCGTGAGGGCACGGGCAAGGCGATCCGGGCGCTGTTGGATATGGCAGCCAAGACGGCCCGTGTGATCCGCCCCGATGGTAGCGAAGAGGAAGTGGCCCTAGAGGACGTATTGGTCGGCGATCATGTGCGGGTCGTCCCCGGCGATAAAGTACCAGTCGACGGCACCGTCATCGAAGGCCATTCGTCAATTGACGAAAGCATGATTTCCGGTGAGCCAGTCCCGGTCGAGAAAGTCGCAGGCGACGCGGTTACCGGCGCGACGATCAATGGCACTGGGTCGCTGGTCATCGCGGCGACACGCGTCGGCGCGGATACAATGTTGAGCCAGATCGTCGAGATGGTGGCAAACGCCCAACGTTCACGCGCACCGATCCAGAAGTATGCGGATATGGTTGCGGGGTACTTTGTTCCGGCGGTCATTGTGATCGCTGTCCTCTCCTTCGTCGGCTGGGCGCTTTGGGGGCCGGAACCCGCGCTTTCCTACGGGTTGATCTCAGCGGTGGCCGTACTGATCATCGCCTGCCCCTCCGCCCTTGCTCTTGCGCCACCGATGTCCATCATGACCGCCCCAGGGCGCGGCGCGCAGGCGGGTGTGCTGATCAAGAATGCCGAGGCGCTTGAGC
>CAYGMX010000255.1:0-4861 GCA_964351055.1 uncultured Loktanella sp.
GGTTGGTTATCATCCTTTTTGGGGATGTTTGGCGCACTGGCCCTGATCTGGTTCGGCTTTCACATTTACGGTATGGTTTTCAATGGTTTCGGCGCGATGTTGACACCGCGCAACCTGTGGAACCTGTCGGTTCAAACATCGTCTATTGGTATTATGGCGACCGGTATGGTGCTGGTTATCGTCACCCGCCATATCGACCTGTCTGTTGGTGCGCTGGTTGGTGTAACTGGTATGACCATGGGTATCATTCAGGTCGAAATTCTACCGCAATATCTGGGCCTTGGGCATCCGATGATCTGGATCATCACCGCTTTTTTCGGGATCCTGATGGGGATGACGATCGGTGCGTTCCACGGCTGGTTGATTGCCTATCGCGGCATTCCGGCGTTCATCGTGACGCTTGGCGGTCTGCTCGTCTGGCGCGGTTCCGCCTTTCTTGCCAACAACGGCAAAACGATTTCACCAGTGGATTCGACATTCCAGCTTTTGGGCGGCGGGCCATATGGCACCATCGGCGCAACCGGTAGCTGGATCGTGGGCATGATCGCCTGTGCCGCTGTTGTCTGGATCATGGTCTCTAGCCGGCGCAGCCGTCAAAGGCACGGCTTTGCGCTGCGCCCGATGTGGGGCGAATTGACGGTGGGCGGACTGACATGTACGCTGATCATCGGATCGGTCTTTCTGGTGAATTCCTACCCTTGGCCGCGCGGCATCGTGAATCAATACGCCACCGCAAACAACATCACCGTACCCCCCGAGGGCCTGTTCATCAGCCACGGGTTTGCCATTCCTGTGCTGATCCTTGTGATGGTGGGCATCCTGATGACCATCCTGGTCAAGCGCACGCGGTTCGGGCGTAACGTCTTTGCCATCGGCGGCAACCCCGAAGCGGCGGAACTCGCCGGTATCAACGTCAAATGGATGACGATGCGTATTTTCATGCTGATGGGGGGCTTGGCCGGTTTGGCGGCTGTGGTCGCCTCGGCGCGCCTGAATTCGGCGACCAATGCCTTGGGGCTGCTGGACGAACTTTATGTGATCGCGGCGGCTGTCATCGGTGGCACGTCACTGGCAGGCGGGATCGGTACGATCTATGGCGCGATCCTTGGTGCGCTGGTGATGCAAAGCCTGCAATCGGGGATGGTCCTGATCGGCTTTGATACATCTGTGCAGCAGATCGTGGTGGGCTCCGTGCTGGTGCTCGCGGTCTATCTCGACAATCTCTATCGTAAAAAAGTGAAGTAAGGGGTCTTTTCGATGACTGATCTACGCTCAGGAACCCCGCTTGTCGAAATGCGGAATATCTCGATCTCTTTCGGGGGCATCCGTGCCGTCGATGGTGTCTCTCTTGACCTGTATCCCGGCGAAGTCGTGGGCCTTTTGGGCCATAACGGGGCGGGAAAATCGACATTGATCAAATGCCTGTCAGGGGCCTATCAGGCCGATAGCGGTGAATTCTGGGTCGACGGCAAAAAGGCCGAGATCTCCAGCCCCCGTGACAGCCGCGATCTGAACATTGAAACGATCTATCAGACCCTCGCTTTGGCGGATAACCTTGATGCGGCCAGCAATCTGTTTCTGGGTCGTGAACTCACCACGCGTTTCGGATTTCTGGACGATGGTCGGATGGAGGCGGAAACCCGCCGGATCATGGCGCGGCTGAACCCGAACTTCAAAAAGTTCAAGGAACCCGTTAGCGCCCTATCGGGCGGCCAGCGCCAGTCTGTTGCCATTGCGCGGGCAGTCTATTTTAACGCGCGCATCCTGATCATGGACGAACCGACTGCGGCCTTGGGTGTGCATGAAACCGAAATGGTCGCCGACCTGATCAAAGAGCTCAAGAACCAAGGGCTTGGTATCTTCCTGATCAGCCACGATACCCGCGAAATGATGGACCTGTGCGACCGTGTTGCGGTCATGAAAAACGGCCAGTTGATCGGGAACGAACGGGTCGAGGATGTGACCGAAGACGATATTCTGTCGATGATCATTCTAGGCAAGAACCCAAGACTGCAGCCGGAATACCAGAACTGACATGTTCATCGGTCTTGATCTGGGAACGTCGGGCCTCAAGGCTGTCCTGATCGACGATCAGCAGGCTATTCTGGCAGAGGCGACTGCGCCGCTCGAAGCTGTACGCCCTGAAACGGGCTGGTCAGAGCAGGCACCGGCCACATGGTTGGATGCCGCTGATGCCGTCATGCGGTCGTTGGGCGCACAGATATCTTTAGAGAGCGTGCAGGGCATCGGCCTTTCGGGGCAGATGCACGGTGCAACGTTGATCGACGCCGCTGGTGAGGTCTTGCGCCCCTGTATCTTGTGGAACGACACCCGCGCTGCCGCCGAAGCCGCCGCACTTGACAGCGATCCGCGGTTTCGGGACCTGACCGGAAATATCGTCTTTCGCGGTTTCAGCGCGCCCATGCTGGTTTGGGGTGCGCGGCTTGAACCTGCGACCTTTGCCAAAGTGGCCAAGGTCTTGCTGCCTAAGGACTATTTGCGCCTGTGGCTGACCGGCGAGGCCGTGGCTGAAATGTCGGATGCGGCTGGCACAAGCTGGCTGGATGTGGGTAAACGCGACTGGTCGGATGACCTGCTGGCCGCTTCTGGCATGTCGCGCGATCAGATGCCGCGCTTGGTGGAAGGCTCCGAAGTGTCGGGGCGGATCCGCGATGAACTCAGCACCCGCTGGGGCCTGCCCAAGGGCGTGGTCGTTGCCGGTGGCGGCGGCGACAATGCCGCCAGTGCTGTGGGTGTTGGTGTGGTGAAAGCGGGCGATGCCTTTGTCTCGCTTGGCACATCGGGCGTGCTTTTCGCGGCATCGGACGCCTATCAGCCCGATGCTGCGACGGCTGTGCATACTTTCTGCCATGCCCTGCCAGAGACTTGGCACCAGATGGGCGTGATCCTTGCTGCTGCCGATGCGCTGAACTGGTTTGCGGGCATTGCCGACCAGCCCGCCAGCACCCTTACGGCGGGGCTGGGACCGTTGAAGGCGCCGGGGCGTCCCTTGTTCCTGCCCTATCTGGGGGGCGAGCGGACCCCGCACAACGACGCCAAAGTGCGCGGGTCTTTCCTGCATCTGGATCACGCAACCGATCGCGCGGCCCTGACACGCGCCGTGCTCGAAGGTGTGACCCACGCCGTGCGCGACAGCTTTGATGCGCTGACCAGCACCGGCACAAAGATCAACCGGCTGATTGCCGTTGGTGGCGGATCGAAATCCGACTACTGGGTGCAGGCCATTGCCACATCGCTTGATATGCCCATCGACTTGCCAGTTGCGGGTGATTTCGGTGGCGCCTTTGGGGCGGCGCGGCTGGGGATGATGGCGGCGACGGGGGCAGGGGTCGCCATTGCGACACCGCCGCAGATCGCCCGCACCATTGATCCCGCAAGAACCCTGACTACAGCCTTTGCCGAGGCCCACACACGTTACCGCGCCAGCTATACCGCGTTGAAAGGACTGACATGACCGCGTTTTTCAAAGACATCCCCGCAATCCGCTATGAAGGGCCGCAAAGCGACAATGATTTCGCATTCCGCCACTACAACGCGGACGAGGTTGTGATGGGCAAGGCGATGAAAGACCATCTGCGCTTCGCCGCAGCCTATTGGCATTCCTTTGCTTGGCCTGGCGGTGATCCCTTTGGCGGGCAGACCTTTGACCGCCCGTGGTTCGGCGACAGCATGGACGCTGCACGGCTCAAGGCCGATGTCGCCTTCGAGATGTTCCAGATTTTGGGCGTGCCTTACTTCTGTTTCCACGATGCAGACGTGCGCCCCGAAGGGGCGAACTTTGCCGAAAGCACCAAGAACCTTGAAACCATTGTCGATTATTTTGCCGAAAAGATGGATGCGACAGGAGTGAAACTGCTTTGGGGCACCGCCAATCTGTTCTCGCACCGCCGGTTTATGTCCGGTGCGGCGACAAACCCAGATCCGGACGTCTTTGCTTATTCCGCCGCGACCATCAAAACCTGCATGGACGCGACCATGAAACTGGGCGGCGAAAACTATGTTCTTTGGGGCGGGCGCGAAGGCTATGAAACCCTGCTGAACACCGACATGGGCCGCGAGCGCGCGCAAGCGGGTGCCATGCTGCAGATGGTTGTGGATTACAAACACAAGATGGGCTTCAAAGGCGCGATCCTGATCGAACCCAAGCCGCAGGAACCAACCAAGCACCAGTATGATTACGATGTGGCGACGGTCTACGGTTTCCTCAAGGACTTCGGGCTAGAGGGCGAGGTGAAGATGAACATCGAACAGGGCCACGCGATCCTCGCGGGCCATTCGTTCGAACATGAACTTGCGGTAGCCCGTGAACTGGGGATTTTCGGGTCCATCGACATGAACCGGAATGACTACCAATCCGGCTGGGACACAGATCAATTCCCCAACAACATCCCCGAAATGGCGCTGGCCTTTTACGAGGTGCTGCGCGCGGGTGGCTTTACCACAGGCGGGACCAACTTTGATGCAAAACTGCGCCGCCAGTCGCTTGACCCCGAAGACCTGATCCTTGCGCATGTCGGTGGCATGGATGCCTGCGCCGCCGGATTGAAAGCCGCCGCCGCCATGCTGGAAGACGGCAAACTGGAAGCAGCACGCAACGCCCGCTATGCCGGCTGGGATACCGCCGATGGCAAGGCGCTGTTGCAGAGCGATCTAGACAGCATCACCGCCAAAGTCCTGGCCGAGGGGCTTGATCCGCAACCACGCTCTGGCCGTCAGGAACGGCTTGAAAACCTTGTGAACCGCTACCTTTAGGCGGTCTGCCATACCCGACCTTGTGCCTTTGTGCGCCGCTGCCTAACGTGGCTGGCAAAGGGACAGGTTTGGCACCGTGATCGGCACT
>CAYGMX010000256.1:0-1867 GCA_964351055.1 uncultured Loktanella sp.
CCACCGACCGTCGGCACTGCAATCGACCAGCCGATCATGCCGAACGCGCCCAGCCCGCGCAGCGGGCTTGGTGCCGGATGATCGCGCGTGTTTTTCATCCGCTCGGCCCGCCGGGCGATGTCTTCTGCCGTTTTGTCAGGTTTTTCGATCATGGCAGCGGCCTGCGCAGATCGGCAAAACGGCGCACGATATTGGCTTCTAGCCGCGACAAAGCGGTGCGCGCCACACGCTCATCCTCATCGATCTGGACGAATGTGCTTTCCACGGTTTCGCGCAGCGACTCCAAGCTTTTGCCCTGAACACCGCGCCGGATCGCAACATCAACGACATGCCCCTTCTTGACCAATAAGCCTTCGTCGATCCCAAAAATCAGCTCATCTCCGTCCGGCGCTGTCAATGTCAGCACCGAAGGCACCAGTGCGGTCACGAAATCCGTGTGGTTCGGCAATATCCCGAAAGCTCCGTTCCGCGCCACGGCGGCCAATTGTGTTGCACGCCCGTCGAACAAGGTCCGCGTCGGCAATCGCAACCTGACCTGCATATCTGCTGCAATGCTCATAATGCGGCCTCCAGATCCTGAAGTCCGCCGATCATGTAATAGGCGCTTTCGGGCAGATCGAACGCGGTCTGGTTCAGGATCGTTTCGCAACCATCCAGCGTGTCTGCGACAGGCACTAGCTTACCGTCTGTGCCCGAGAAGGCAGCCGTCGTGAAGAATGGCTGCGTTAGAAAACGCTCCAATCTTCTTGCCCGGGCGACGGTGGCGCGGTCAGCCGTCGAAAGCTCTTCCATCCCCAGCATCGCGATGATGTCGCGCAGTTCTTCGTACTCGGCCAGCGTCCGGCGCACGGCCCGCGCAATGTCGTAGTGGCGCTGCCCGACCACCGCAGGGGTCAACATGACCGAGGCCGAGGCCAGCGGATCAACAGCGGGATAAAGCCCCTCGCTCGCCCGTTTGCGCGACAACACGACCGACGCCGAAAGATGCGAAAATATATGCGCTGCCGCCGGATCGGTGAAATCGTCGGCTGGCACATAGACCGCCTGGATCGAGGTGATGGCACCCCTACGGGTCGAGGCGATGCGTTCCTGCAATGCCGCCAGTTCGGTGGCCAGCGTCGGCTGGTAGCCAACACTCGACGGCATCCGCCCCAGCAATCCCGAAACTTCTGCGCCCGCCTGAACAAAGCGAAAGATATTGTCGATCAGCAACAGCACATCCTGTCCCAGGTCGTCGCGGAAATATTCAGCCATGGTCAGCGCCGTGTTGCCCACCAAAAAACGCACGCCCGGCGCTTCGTTCATCTGGCCGAACAGCATCACCGTCTTGTCGCGCACGCCGGCATCGCCCATTTCGCGGTACAGTTCTTCGGCCTCGCGGGACCTTTCGCCAATGCCGCAAAACAGACTGACACCCTTGTGATGCTGAACAGTGTTGTTGATCAGTTCGGTGATCAGCACGGTCTTTCCAACGCCCGCGCCACCAAACAGCCCGGTCTTTCCGCCGCGCTCGATGGGCGATAATAGATCAATGGCCTTGATCCCGGTTTCCAGCATCTCGGCGCGCAACACACGGTCCTCCAGCGCGGGCGGGTCTTGATGGATCGACCTGCGCGCAACGGCCACGGGTGCAGGCATTCCGTCGATCGGCGCGCCAAAGACGTTCAACATTCGACCTAAGACGGCTTCGCCCACTGGCACTTCAATCGGGGCACCGGTCGTGCGCACCGGCATTCCCAACCCAAGGCCGCGAACGGGTGCCAATGCGATGGATCGCACGACGCTGCCACCGACCAGCGCCGCCACCTCAAACCCGACCTCACCGCAAAAGAGCAAATCATGGACGCGCGGCACAGAATCGGGAAAG
>CAYGMX010000256.1:1877-4858 GCA_964351055.1 uncultured Loktanella sp.
TCCTGATCTGGCTTCGGGACCGCTACCATGTTCACGACCAATCCATTCTTGCGATCAAAATCCCTAATCGGCGGTCCAAAATGCGACCGCAGTTTACTAACGAGCGAAGTGCTCCCAAGAACAACGACGAGATGGTGGAGGGCGTTTGCCTAGATTGATTGATGTCGTTCACCTATAATTTTTGGCTGTTTGAAGCATGCGTCGCGACCGGCCCCGCGAAACTGAAGGCGGATCGGTCATATTGGTGTTTGGCTTAGACGTCTGCCGAGCTCAAAGATTACAGTCATCGTAAACCAAGTGGCTGCCTGTGCTGCAGGCAATGGCGTCAATATCCACATAAGTCCTGGCTATGGGGCTGAATTCAAAAGACAACTCCCTTCACGTCACGTGAGCCACCAAGCAGTCACACCTCCTCAAAGACATTGAATCGTTTCTCGGTCGGGCCAGATGGCTTGCGGTCTTGGGCGAGCTTTATCGTCCCGGGAAGTAATGCTTCGCTGCACCGCGCGTCTGAAGAATTAGAAACTGCCATCGAAACAGCGAAAAATGTGGAGATCAAATCATGGCGCAAGAACACGAACTCACCGGTTCGATGGGTGTCACCGCCGGGCGGCTATCGATCTATGTCGTCGGGATGAGCACGGGGATATTCCTCGCGATATCCTTCGTCTTGTGCATCGGATTCGGCCTGATCTTTCCCACGATGACGATGTATCAGGCTTGGCTCCCGCTGCTTCCGGGCTTTGCGTGGATAAGTATGTCTAGCTTTGTCATCGGGCTGGTCGAGGCCTTCGCCTATGGCTGGTTTATTGCGGTCGTCTTCGTACCGCTGTTCAACTACTTCTCCGAAAGGGCTACCAAATGAATGATGTTCACCACATGCACGGTGCCAAACCGAAGGCGGCGAACATGAAAAGTCTACCGGACGCCTCTCCAACAGCACCAATGGGATCGCCAGTTTCCTACCCACAGGATCTTTGGGAACGTTACATCCTGTTCTTTGACACGCTGCGGCAGCGCGCCGATAACATGCGCGACCATGAACGGGCCGGAATGCCGCCGTTGCTGGATTTCAAGTATGAGACTGTGCTGGATGCCCGCCGGTTTGATACTCCGGCGAACTATGCCCTGCTGAAGATCACCGAGATCGACGACGTCTGTCTGGTGGATTGCCTCGACCCCGAAAAACCGCCGGTCATCGTCATCGATCCGCGCGCCGGGCATGGCCCCGGCATCGGCGGATTCAAGCGCGACAGCGAGGTCGGCATGGCGATGCACGAGGGCCATCCGGTCTATTTCGTGGTGTTCTTCCCAGAACCGATCCCTGGGCAGACACTGGCGGACGTGCTGCACGCGATGCGCCGCTTCGTCGAGGAAGTCGCCGGGCTTCACCCAGGAAAACCTCCTGTTCTGTACGGTAACTGCCAGGCGGGATGGGCGGTGACGCTGCTGGCCGCCGACTGCGAAGGCTTGGCGGGGCCGGTGGTTCTGAATGGCGCGCCGCTGTCCTATTGGGCGGGCGAAGACGGCGTGAACCCGATGCGTATATCTGGTGGCCTGCTGGGCGGGGCGTGGTTGACGCACTTGATGGGCGATCTGGGTGACGGACGATTAGACGGCGCATGGCTTGCGCAGAATTTCGAAAGCCTGCAGCCGGAAAAGGCGATCTGGGAAAAGCACACCAATCTTTTGACGAATATCGACACCGAAGCCGACCGCTTTCTGGAGTTCGAACGCTGGTGGGGGGGCTATTACGCGCTCAGCAGCCCGGAAATGATGTCGATCGTCAAAAACCTGTTCATCGGCAACAAGCTTGAAAAGGGCACGATGGAGGTCGACGACGATTGCATCGTGAATTTGAGGCAGATCACTAACCCCATAATTGTCTTTGCATCTTACGGCGACAATATCACGCCGCCTGCGCAAGCACTCGGGTGGGTCGCCGAGGTCTATGCCGACACCGCTGACCTGATCGCCGCCGGGCAGCGCATCGTTTATCTGACAAACCCACATGTCGGGCATCTGGGTATTTTCGTCTCGGCGAGCGTAGCCAAGCTGGAACATCGGGCCATCCTGGAAAGTCTGGACGAGATCGAGGCGCTTGAGCCCGGTCTGTACGAGATGAAGATCGAAAACCCCACAGGCGATCCGGATTGCCACAAGGCCGATCTGATCGTGACATACGAGCCACGCGAAGTAGTAGATCTGAAGGCGGACTATCCGCGCGAAGCTTTCGAAAAGGTAGCCGAAGTCTCGACGACGCTGGACAGTTTCTACAGCACCTTCGTCAGCCCATGGGTGCGGGCGATGACCACGCCAGCCAGTGCCGAGTTGCTGAAATCACTGCATCCGATGCGGACAAGCCGTTACATGTTTTCCGAGGCGTATAGTCCATGGATGCGCGGCGTGCGGATGATGGCAGACTCCCTGCGCGACACCCGCCAGCCGTTGCCCGCCGATCATCCGGGTATCGTCGCGGAATGTAAGGCGATGTCTGATGTCGGGCAGATGATTCAAGGCGCGCGCGAACGCCGAGACGCAACCCATGAGCAAGTCTTTCGGCTGCTCTATGGCGGCGGTCCAAAACCTGCCCAAACGCCTCCGGCCCCGTCTGTGACAGGTGTAGACAAATCAAAAGCCAGCCCGGCTAAATTCAATCCAGCCAAAGGAAAACGCCGTGCTGCCGGGAAATGAGGTTGTGTTGAGCGTCTTCATCGGCAGCAGCTTGACGGCCAAGTTGCTGTTCTGGCATCTGCGCAAACATCCAACCGTTCTGGCCGTCAGGATGCCTTTGACCGATCAGAAAGTTCGCCCAGATGCCAGATAGCGCCGCGCTACTTCTCGCCAGCGACTACACGACGGGCAAGACAGGCGAAGTTCTGCACGTGGACGCAGGGTTCAATGTAGCTGGCATGGTATTTCATTAGGAACCCAGAGATCGTTTTTTGAGAAGACATGTAATGCCCGAAGCGCACCTGCGT
>CAYGMX010000257.1:0-4844 GCA_964351055.1 uncultured Loktanella sp.
TGTATTACCTGCGCACTTTGCATCGACGCCTGTGATGACGTGATGGACCGGATCGGCAAGCCGCGCGGCCTGATCGACTATCTGGCCTTGTCGGATCAGGAAGAAGAAGCAAAGGGCAAACCCGCCAAACCGATCTGGCAGCACGTCCTGCGGGCACGCACCGTCCTTTATACAACGCTTTGGGCGCTGATCGGGGTCGGTCTGGTCTTTGCTCTCTTTATTCGCGCGGACATCGAACTGACGGTCGCACCAGTGCGCAATCCGACATTTGTCACGCTCTCGGATGGTACCATCCGCAATATCTATGATATTCGCTTGCTTAACAAACATGGCGAGGATCGCGCATTCCATCTGTCTCTGCGATCCGATGAAATCCTGCGGATCGAACTTGAAGGAACCTCACAGCGCGTTGTGACTGTTCCTGCCAATGAACAGCTCTTGCAACGTGTCTATGTCTCGGCCCGCCCCGAAGATCCGGCGGCCAGTATCGACAGGGTCGATCTGCGGTTCTGGGTCGAAGACCTCGTTTCAGGTGAACGCGCGTACAAGGACGCAATTTTTAATGGGAGGGCTCCACAATGACCCGTGAATTTACCGGCTGGCATATGCTTGGCCTCATGGTCGGCGGTTTTGGCATTATCATCGCTGTCAACCTGACACTGGCATGGCAAGCAATTGCGACATTCCCCGGGGTCGAGGCGCGCAATTCCTATCAGGTCAGCCAGTCGTTCCAAGCAGACCGCGCCGCCCAAGACGCCTTGCATTGGGATGTGAGTGCTGTGATCGGCGATGGTGAACTGATCGTCACGATCCTTGATGATCGAGGCACGCCCGTCGAGGCCGAGGTCACCCGCGCCATTCTGGGCCGTGCGACCAACACAAGTCAGGACAGCACGCCGGAATTCACATGGAACGGGACATCTATGGTCGCTCCAGTTGCCATGCACGATGGCTATTGGAACCTGCGCCTTGAGCTGATCGCCCCCGACGGCACCAAGTTCCGCCGCCGCTTTCCTCTGACCGCAAAATGACCGAAGCCGCCTTTTGTCCTGCCTGCGTCGGCCTGCCAGAGGGGCAGCTTGAAAAAGCGGCCTCCAATGGCACCAACCAGATTGTGCTGTCCTTGCCCGGCATTCACTGCGTGGCCTGCATCAATGGCGTGGAACGCAGCCTGCGCGCATTGGACGGTGTCGCCAACGCCCGCGTAAACCTAAGCATGAAACGGGTCACCATCGGCACCAATCAGCCCGTCGCCCCCGAAACCCTGATCGACACGCTCGAACTGGCCGGGTACGAGGCCCGTGTGCTTGACACCAGCCTGCTGGGGTCCGAGGCCGACAGCTATGGCAACGGGCTGCTGACCCGGCTCGCCGTGTCCGGCTTTGCCAATATGAACATCATGTTGCTATCCGTCGCTATCTGGTCCGGTGCGGTTGGTGCAACGATGCATCTGTTCCACTGGATCACCGCGATCATTGCGATCCCTACTCTGATCTATGCAGCACAACCGTTTTTCCAAAGCGGATGGCGCGCGCTCAGGGTTGGGCGTTTGAACATGGATGTACCGATTTCTTTGGCAATCATTCTGGCGTCGGGCATTTCACTTTATGAAACCATCTATGGCGGGGCGCATTCCTATTTTGATGCAGCCGTGACCTTGACCTTCTTCTTGCTGATCGGCCGCTATCTGGACCACCGCAGCCGCAAGGCGGCGGCCTCTGCCGCAGCCCAGCTTGCCGCTCTCGAAGTGCCGCGCGTGATGCGCCTGCGCGATGGCGTGCGGCAAATGGTGGATTTTGCCGACCTTGCGATTGGTGATCTGATACAGGTTTTGCCTGGCGGACGCATCCCCGTCGATGGCGACGTCACCGAAGGGGTCAGCCAGATTGACCGCGCGCTCCTAACCGGAGAAAGCCGCCTGAGCGCCGCAAAAGTCGGGACCCGAGTGACCGCAGGCGAGGTCAATATGACCGGCCCGCTGACGATTCGTGCCGCAACGGTCGGGGCAGACACCACCTTGCGCAAAATGGTAACAATGGTCGACGAGGCCGAGGCCATGCGCAACCGCTATACCGCTGTCGCAGACAAGGCCGCCGCGATCTATGCGCCTGTGGTGCATCTGCTGGCCCTGTTCGCCTTTGCGGGCTGGATGCTCTATTCCGGTGATGTCCGCCTGTCGCTGAATATCGCGGTGGCGGTCCTGATCATCACCTGCCCCTGCGCGATGGGGCTTGCGGTGCCAGCGGTTGCGACCACTGCTGCAGGGCGGTTGTTCCGTGCGGGCCTTCTGGTCAAGGACGGCACAGCACTGGAGCGGCTGGCCGAGGTCGATACGGTCGTTTTCGACAAGACCGGCACGCTGACCCTGCCCGCCGCAGCCCGTGACACGCTGGATGCACAAGGGCAAAGCATAGCCCTTGCAATGACCCGCAACGCTACCCATCCCGTTTCGCAGGCAATTGCGGCAGCGCTTTGTGACGTGCCCGCCGCAAAGATCAGCAACCAGCAAGAACATGCAGGCAAAGGGTTAAGTGCGCTTTATCACGGCCAAAGGGTCCGTCTGGGGTCTGGCGCGTGGCTGGGTGCGGGCCATGGAACCTATCTTCAAATAGGTGACGGCAAGCCGCAGAAAATCGCTTTGCAATCGCAACTGCGCGAAAGTGCGGCAGAGCTTGTGCGGGCATGGCAGGATTACGGGTTGAAAATCCACCTTGTGTCCGGTGACGACACGAACGAAACCGCGCGGATTGCTGCGGCCTTGAACATCGACACATGGCAGTCGGCAACAACCCCAGCCGACAAGATCGCCTATGTCGAAAGACTGGCAGCGGGCGGCGCAAAGGTTCTGATGGTGGGTGACGGGCTGAACGATACGGGTGCTTTGACCGCCGCCTATGCCTCTATTTCGCCTGCGACAGCGGCAGATGCTTCGCGGGCGGCATCTGATATCGTGCTGTTGAACGACAGCCTGACCCCCTTGATCGAAGTGCCCATGGTGGCCCGTGCGGCCCTTGCGCGGATCAAGGAGAACTTCACGATCTCGACTGTTTATAACGTGATCGCCGTTCCCGTCGCACTGGCCGGTTTTGCCACACCGCTCATTGCCTCGATCGCCATGTCGGCCTCGTCGATCACTGTTCTGCTGAACGCCTTGCGGCTGCGGGGGCGGGTATGAATATTCTGGTGATCCTGATCCCTGTCTCCCTGATCCTTGGCGGGTTGGGGCTGGCGGCATTCCTGTGGAGCCTGCGCAGCAACCAGTACGACGACCTCGAAGGTGACGCTTGGCGCATTCTGTCAGAGGATGACAAGGAACCGCCCCACCGCGACTGATTATCCCAGGACCGCAACATCCTGATCTATCATGCCAAAGATATTCCGGCCCTCAGCATCTTCCATCCAGATCTGCACGCGGTCACCCTGTTGCAGATAGGGGGTTCGCGGTGTGCCTTGCCGGATCGTCTCGATCATGCGCTGTTCTGCAATGCAGGCATACCCCGCACCACCCTGCGCCACCGTCTTGCCCGGCCCGCCGTCCAGCTTGTTGGACACCGTGCCCGACCCGATGATCGTACCAGCGGCCAGATGGCGGGTCTTGGCCGCATGGACGATCAATGTGCCGAAATCGAAGGTCATATCGATACCCGTTTGCAATCTGCCAAAGGGTTGCCCGTTCAGATCAACATGCAAAACACCATGCAACCTGCCATCGCGCCATCCGGGTAAGGCATCGGGCGTCACCGCCACCGGCGAAAACGCGCAGGCGGGTTTCGATTGCACAAAGCCGAAACCCTTGGCCAGTTCGTCAGGGATTAAATGGCGCAATGACACATCATTGCACAGCATCACGAAACGGATCGCAGCGAGCGCCTCGTCGCGGCTTGCACCCATGCGCACAGGCCCCGTGATCACGGCAATCTCGCCTTCAAAATCGATCCCCCAATCGGGATCGCCCGTAATCGGGTCGGTGGGCGACAGAAACCCGTCTGATCCACCCTGATACATCAGGGGATCGGTCCAGAAACTGGCGGGCATCGGTGCCCCGCGCGCCTGCCTGACCAGTTCGACGTGGTTGACATAGGCCGAGGCGTCAAGAAACTGATAGGCGCGTGGCAAAGGCGATACACAGCGCGCCGGATCGAATGTTTCGTTGCCGGATAGGGCCGCGAAATCGTCATCATCCAGCGCCCGCTGCAAGGTGCCTGCCGTGCCGTGCCGACAGTGCCTGAAATCATCACTGACCAGCACCAGCCTTCCATCCGGCCCGCCGCCCGCAATTGTTGCAACTTTCACTGGCAAGCCCCCTCATTATTGGCCCAAAAATATCCCGGGGAGCGCGAGGGGCAGCGCCCCTCGCCCACCGCGACGTGCATCCGCACGGCGCAATCACTTAAGGCCGGGTGTTCCGTCAAACTTCTTTTCCAGATCAGTCCAGCAATCAATATAGTCATCCTGCAATGGTGCTTGCTTGCCGGCAAAGGCGGTCAGGTGCTGCGGAAACCGGGTTTCAAACATGAATGACATCGTATTGTCGAGTTTCACCGCCTTCAGGTCCGCAGTGCTTGCCCCCTCAAAGGCGGTCTTATCCGGCCCATGGGGCAGCATCATGTTATGCAGCGACATGCCGCCCGGCACAAAGCCTTTGGGCTTGGCGTCATATTGCCCGTAAATGTTGCCCATCAGTTCTGACATGATGTTCTTGTGATACCACGGCGGGCGGAAGGTATCCTCGGCCACCATCCAGCGTTCGCGGAACAGCACGAAATCAATATTGGCCGTCCCCGGCTGGCCCGAAGGGGCGGTAAGCACGGTAAAGATCGAAGGATCGGGGTGATCGAACAAGA
>CAYGMX010000258.1:0-4841 GCA_964351055.1 uncultured Loktanella sp.
GCCTACGAGATACCCGACATCGCTTTGCGCGTAGCTTTGACGTACAACTCTGCAATTACCCACACGCTTGAAGGGCCCGAAACCTCTCCGACTGCGCCCGGAGGCACAGCGGACACGGAATTTGATGTTGAATTGCCGCAATCCGTGAACCTCGATTTCCAGAGTGGGGTCGCTCAAGATACCTTGGTTTTTGGCTCAATCCGTTGGGCAGAGTGGTCACAAACCGACATTACTCCCGTCTACTACATTCCAGGTTCACTGGTTGAATACGATGATGATGTCTTCACTTACACGTTGGGCGTTGGTCGACGTTTCAGTGATCAATTCTCGGCAAGCTTTTCTGTAAGCTACGAAGAATCGACAGGCGAACCTGCACCCAACCTTGGACCTACCGATGGATACATCAGTTACTCGATTGGTGGCGAATATGCGATGAACGACTCAACCAAGATACGCGGTGGTCTGCGCTACATTGATATCGGCGACGCTACCAGTGACTTTGGATTTGAGTTCGAAGACAACAGCGCCATCGCTGTCGGGCTAAGTCTGGTCTATAGCTACTAAGCAATCAATGCTTGAAAGAACGCCCCGCCGTCACCGGCGGGGCTTTTTCATTTGTTCCGCATGATACGGGTTGCACCGTTCAGGGCAAAGGGATCATTTGCGCCCATGACCCCAGTCCAGAAATCCATATCACCCCGCGCATGGGCAGAGCTTTTCCTGCTTTCGCTGATCTGGGGCGGATCATTCCTGTCGATCCATATCGCACTTGAAGAAATCGGGCCGCTGACCGCTGTTGCCCACCGGACAGGCTGGGCCATGCTGATCTTATGGGCCTATGTCATCATCCGGCGCTTGGAAATCCCGAAAGACCCTGCTGTCTGGGCCGCATTTCTGGGAATGGGGTTGCTGAACAATGTGATTCCCTTCAGCCTCATGGCCTGGGGCCAGCTTCATATCGAGACCGGCCTCACCTCGATCCTGAATGCAGCGACAGCGATTTTCGGGGTCATCGCCGCCGCGATCTTTTTCGTGGATGAACAATTGACCATGCGCAAGGCCATCGGGGTCATGATCGGGTTCTTCGGCGTTTGTACGGCAATCGGACTGGATTCCTTTCAAGACTTCGACATCCGGTCTTTGGGGCAGCTCGCTGTCATCGCAGGCACGATCAGCTATGCGCTTGCCGGTGTCTGGGCGCGCAAACGGTTGGGGCATCTGCGGCCACAGGTTGCGGCCGCCGGTATGTTGACAGGCGCGAGCCTGATCACATTGCCCGCCGCATGGTTCTTCGAGGGTCCGGTCCGGCTTGATCTGCAGCCACAGACCTGGGCCGCGATCAGCTATTACGCGATCATGGCCACAGCAATTGCCTATATGCTCTATTACCGCGTTCTGGCTTTGGCCGGCAGCGGGAACCTGATGCTGTGCACGCTTGGGGTCGCCCCTGTCGCAATCATCCTTGGTGCGGTCGTCCTGGGCGAGGCTTTGCCCCTGAACGCCTATCTGGGCTTCGCACTATTGGCCTGCGGACTTGTCATTCTTGACGGGCGCGCCTTCAAGGCGCTGCAGCACCGCGCGCGCCGCGCGTAAACCCGGCGCATCGCCGCCCTGCCCCAGACGTGTCATCGTCACTGCCATCGCATCGCGCTGCGCAGCGGGGTTGGCCAGCACATCCAGCACGGCCTGTGCAATCGGCGCTGCCTGACAATCCTGACCGATGAATTCCGGCACCACCCGCGTTTCACTGACAAGGTTGACCAGCGTGACCGTATCCACCAGCAGCATCCGGCTGATCATAATCCGGCTCAGCCAGGCCATATCGTAGGCGATGACCATGGGTGTGCCGTTGGCCGCCAGTTCCAGCGACACCGTGCCCGATGCGGCCAAGGCGACATCGGCCCGCTTGAACCACGCTGCCTTTTCAGCAGAAGTTGGCGGCAGAACCGTGACAGGCACAGTCCATGCTGCGACCCGTTCCTTTACCAGATCATACACACCGCCCGTTGTCGGGATCACAAAACGTGCATCAGGCACCTGGGCCGCAATCAGTGCGACCGCTTCGCCAAACCGGTCCGCAAGGCGCGACACCTCGCCCTTGCGACTGCCCGGCAGCACAAGACATAGGGTGCCTGCCACACCCAAAGCCGCAACCTCGGTCTGGCTGGCGATGGGTTCGGCGACCACGGGGTGGCCCACAAAATCGCAATCCATTCCGGCTGCCTGCATCAAGGGCGGTTCAAATGGAAAAAGCGCCAGCACATGATCAATATGATGGGCCATCTTTTCGGCCCGCTTGGGGCGCCACGCCCAGACTGTCGGGGCAACATAATGAACAGTGCGAATATCGCTGGCCGCTTTGACCAGCCGCGCGACACGTAAGCAGAAATCGGGGCTGTCAATGGTGATCAACACATCCGGCGCTGTCTGCAAAACCGCATCCGCCATCTGCCGTATCCGCGCTTTCAGAGCGCGGTATTTGGGCAGGATTTCCGCAAGCCCCATCACGCTTAACTCGTCCATGGGAAAGCGGCTGACCAGCCCGTTGGCCTGCATCAGCGGCCCGCCAACACCGTCGAATGTCACATCGGGGCGCAGTTCCGTGAGCCCTGCTATCAAAGCCGCACCCAGTTTGTCACCCGAGGCTTCGCCCGCGATCACAAAGACCCTCATGCGCCCCCCTCCGGCCGAACCCACAAGAACAGCCCCGCCGCGTCAAGGACCGCGATCACCTCTGGCAGGTCCAGCACCATGACACCAGCTTGCGCGATCACGATCCCCGACAAACCCAAGGCCACGGCCTGCCTTGCCGTCTGTGGCCCGATCACCGGCAGATCCGCCCGCCTGTCCTGATCGGGCTTGGGGGCCTTGAACAGGATTGCCCCGCGCGCATCGGTAGGCGCGCCGTCAGGGCCGCTTAGCCATTCGGCTGCACTGCCCAGAACGGCCCCCAACCCATCAATCGGGCCCCAGAACGGATCATCCGTGGGGGCAAAACGGGCCAGCATCGCATCGGTTCCCGACTGGCCTTCGCGGGCAAGCACGCGCCCCCCGCGCACAAGACAAGCCTGCCCGACATCATCCACCCCCATAGCGCGCACCGTCTGTTCCGCCGTCACGGCATCCTGCTTTGCATCAAAGGTGACGGGCGTACGGCTCAGCACGCCCGCGGCAGGCAACAGATCCGGCGCAAGATCATGGGCGGCGCGCACCGCAAATCCCGCATCTTCGAAAATTCCGATGATCGAACGCAGCGCGCCATCATCCCCCTGTGCGATCGCGGCCATGAAGCGGGGGACCAAAGGTTGCGTGGCGGCATCAATGGCAGCGGGGTCGATGACGGGGCGCTTGACCGCACCAGCCATGCAGACCTCGGTCACGCCACGGGCGGTCAGCGTGGCAAGAAAGCTACCGAGTTCTTCGATCCGGAAGGTCAGATCAGGGGTCACCACGGGACGAAACCCCGCCATCGCACAGACCAATGGCCTGTCTGACAAGCGCGCCATGATCGCCGGTGGAAGATCTCCAGTGCCTGCAATCAGCGCCAGCATCAGCCAGGCGTCAGGAAATTGCGGTCCGTCTTGCCAAGAATGAAGGTGACCATCTGTTGGACATAGGGGCTGTCGCTTTCCTCTGAAAGCCTCCGCGCCCGATCCTGAAACGTGCCTTCGCCATCCTTGAGCATCTGGAACGCGGCCCGCAATGCGGTGATATCGGCGCGGCTCACGCCTTTACGCTTCAAACCGACAAGGTTCAGACCATCCAAGGCACCGCGCGGACCCTGCACCAACCCGTGCGGCACGACATCGTTTGTGACCATGGTGACAGCGCCGATGATGGCGCCTTGTCCGATGCGGACCCATTGATGCACACCGGAAAGGCCGCCGATAATCACGTCATCCTCGATGATGCAATGTCCTGCAATGGCGGAGGAATTGACCACGATCACGCGGTTGCCAATCTGCGCGTCATGGGCGATGTGACAGCCCGCCATAAACAGCCCGTCATCGCCGATCCGCGTTTCTCCACCCCCGTTGGCCGTGCCGGTATTCATGGTGACATGCTCGCGGATGCGATTGCGGGCTCCGATCCGCAAGCGGGTCTTTTCGCCGTCAAATTTGAGGTCCTGCGGGATCTCGCCAATGACTGCAAAAGGGAAAATCACCGTGTCCGCGCCGATATGGGTATCGCCCGCGATCACCACATGGCTTTTCAAGGTCACCCGTTCGGCCAAGACCACATCAGGACCAACCACACAGAACGGGCCGATGCTGCATCCCGCACCAATCTGCGCGCCCTGCGCGACCACAGCCGATGGATGGATATCGGTCATCAACCTTGCATATCCATCATCGCGGTAAATTCGGCCTCGGCCGCCATTTCGCCCTCGACCATGGCGACACCCTTGAACCGCCAGACCTTCCCGCCCGGTTTGCCACGGGTGGTTTCCACATGCATTTCAAGCACATCACCCGGAACAACCTTGCGGCGGAACTTGCAGCCGTCGATTGCCATGAAATACACCAGCAAGTTGCCCTCTGTCAGGCCAAGCGATGCCCCCACCATCACAGCGGTCGTCTGCGCCATCGCTTCGACGATCGTGACGCCGGGCATGATCGGATTGCCGGGAAAATGGCCCTGAAAATGCGGCTCGTTCATCGAAACATTCTTGATGCCAACGGCCGATGTCGTGCCATTGATGCTGTGGACCTTATCGACCAGCAGGAAGGGATAGCGGTGCGGCAGGATTTTCTGGATCAGCTGGATATCGGCAGTTGTCACAGGCTCGGTCATTTCAGGCGGCTCCTTGAATTTCATGCGGGTTCTTGCCGCCTTAGGAC
>CAYGMX010000259.1:0-4832 GCA_964351055.1 uncultured Loktanella sp.
GACCGTGCTGGTGGGTGGTCTGCGGGTCTTGGGTGCAAATGTCGGCGGGGCAACCCACGGCGTCTTTACCGACAAGACCGATACGCTCAGCAACGACTTCTTCACCAACCTCGTCGATATGGGCGTTGAGTGGAAGCCAGCCAGCGATGAAGGCCTCTATGAAGGCCGCGACCGCACCACAGGCGCAGTCAAATGGACCGGCACCCGGGTCGATCTGGTCTTCGGTTCCAACTCGCAACTGCGTGCCTTGGCCGAAGTTTACGCCCAAGACGATGCCAAGGCGAAGTTTGCAAAAGACTTTGTCGCGGCTTGGACCAAAGTGATGGAACTTGATCGCTTCGACCTGAAGTAAACAAGAAACGGGCGCAGCTTTTGATAGGCTGCGCCCCTCTTCTGCGCGGATCAGGCCGCATTCTGGCAAAAGGTCCGCCCGCATGAATACCCAAACATTGATCATCGGTGGCGGCCTCACAGGGCTTGCGCTGGCTTACCGCCTGCAACAGGCGGGGCACGACTATCTGCTTGTCGAGGCGCGAGGTCGCTTCGGCGGACGCATCAAGTCTCTGACGGTCGACGGCCAGAACTTTGACCTTGGCCCCTCGTGGATTTGGCAGGGTCAGCACAGGGTTGCAGCCTTGCTTGAACACTTCAACCTTCCTGTCTTCGCGCAATGGAGTGCAGGGACGCAGCTTTACGAGCAGGCAAGCGGCGATGTTGTGCAAAACGCGGGCTTTATGTCCATGGCCGGATCCATGCGGATCGGTGGCGGGACCAGCGCGCTGACGGACGCTTTGGTGCAGGCGCTTGACCCTGCCCGGATATGGACAAATGCTGCTGTCAGACAGATCGGCACAGGACCGCGCGCGATGCTGGAAAACGGTGATATCATCACCGCCCAGCAAATTGTCATCGCGGTGCCTCCACGGATCGCAGCCCAGGTGACATTCGAACCCTCATTGCCTCTTGCTGCCCTATCAGCGCTAGCGGCAATTCCCACATGGATGGGCGCGCATGCCAAGTGTGTCGCGGTCTATCCCACCCCGTTCTGGCGCGCCAACGGGATGTCAGGCGATGCCAGCAGCAGGCGCGGCCCATTGGCCGAAATCCATGATGCCAGCCCGATGGACGGTGACCTTGGTGCGCTTTTCGGTTTTGTCGGGCTTCCCGCAGAGATACGCGCGCAGGCAGGGGATGCGCTGAAGGACGCGGCCTTGGCCCAGTTGGTCAATCTTTTTGGCCCGCAGGCCAGTGCACCGATTGCACTGCATCTGGAAGACTGGTCACAAGCGCCATTCACCGCCGCACCCGCCGACGCGACGCCCCCGCCGGGGCATCCCGCATATCGGAAACCGCAAGCGCTCGACGCTATCTGGCATGGCCAGTTGATCTTTGCCGTGACCGAAATGGCCCCCGACAACGGCGGGCTGATCGAAGGCGCGCTGGCCGCAGCGGACACTGCCGCTGCTGATATCTTGACCCGCTGACTTACTCCGCTGGAACGGGCGCTCCAGACGGCACAAAGCGTTTGGCCCGCTTTTCACCCAGCATCAACATCGCCGGTGTCACCAACAAGGTCAGCACAGTTGCAAAAACCAACCCACCTGCAATCGCGCTCGACAATTCAGTCCACCATTGGGTCGAGGGTGCGCCATATACGATCTCTCGGGAAAAGAAGTTGATGTTCAACCCGATCACCATCGGCAAAAGCCCAAGGGCCGTGGTCGCAGAGGTCAGCACAACAGGGCGCAAACGCTGCGCACCGGTGCGCAAGGCGGCCTCAATAGAGGATACCCCCTGCGCTTTGAACTCGTTGTAGGCGTCGATCAGGACAATGTTGTTGTTCACCACGATCCCGGCAAGCGCAATCACACCGATCCCGCCCATCACCACGCCAAACGGGCGGCCTGTCACCATCAATCCGATCAACACACCTGCAATCGAAAAGATGATCGCCGACATTACGACAAAGGCCTGATAAAAGCTGTTGAACTGGGTCAGCAGGATAATGAACATCAGACCAATCGCAGAAATGAAAGCACCTATCAGGAAGATCATCGATTCCGCCTGATCCTCTGCTTCGCCGCCGAACTTCACCGCGACGCTGGCGGGAAGGTCCAGCCGGTCAATGGCATCTTGCAGCATCACAGTCTGGTCGTTGGCCAGCACACCGGGTGCCACATCAGCCGAGATCGTGATGACCCTTTCCTGATCAATGCGCGTGATGACACCGCTGCGCGGTGCGGGGGTAAAGGCTACAAAATTGGAGATCGGCACGAGCCCTGCGCTGGTCGGCACGCGCAAAGCCTCGAGCTCTGCCAAAGTCCGGTCGACAGCCGGAAAGCGCACAACGATGTCGACTTCGCCGTCGGTATCCTCGGGGCGGTAAGTCGCCACGTTGATCCCGCGTGTCAGCAGTTGCACGGCCTGACCCAGCAGGGCCACGTTTGCGCCACTGCGCGCGGCTTCTGAGCGGTTTACGGCGATCTGCCACTCCACACCGGGGCTGGGGCGGGTGTCGACGACGTCGATGAAACCGCCCAAACGCTCCATCTCGGTCAGGATGGTTTGCACCGCGGCTTCTTGTTCGCTTTGGACATTGCCTCGCACTTCAAGATTGATTGGCTTGCCACCACCGGGTCCACCGGAATCCGTCTGGACCTGCACATCAATGCCGGGAATCTGGGACATGTCGCGCCGGATATCTTCGGCGATCAGCGCAACCGTGCGCCGTGTATCCCATTCGGCCAGTTCCAACTGCAACGACCCGATTACATCGCCGCCCTCGGCAGACCCGCCAGCGCGGGCATAGACGCTTGCGATCTCGTCATAGCCTGCAAGCTTCGCCTCGACCGCGCGCACCAGCGCATCTTGTTCGTAGACTGAAAAGTTGTCCTTGGCGCGGATTTCGACCTGCGCATAGTCAGGTTCAACATCCGGGAAAAAGGTCAAACCATTGCCCAAGCTACCATAGGCAACAAAGGACCCAACCAAGGCCATGACCGCAAAGCTCAGGGTCGTCCACGGGCGCAAGATCGACCATTCCAGAACGCGGATATAGCCACCCATGAATCCGGTCATATTGCGCGGATCGCCTTTTTCAGCGGCATAAAGCTGTGCCTTGGCTTTGGCGGTCTGGCTTTGTCGTTTCCCGATCAGTCCACCCACGACAGGGATGAACACCAGCGCCATAAACAACGATGCCGCCAGAGTGAAAATCACGGTAATGGGCAGGAATTTCATGAATTCGCCGACAACGCCCGACCAGAACAGCAGCGGAAAAAACACGCACAGCGTGGTCGCTGTCGATGCGATGATAGGCCATGCCATGCGCTTGGCCGCACGCGCATAGGCCACTTTGGGTGGCTCACCTTCGTGCAGATAGCGATCCGCCAGTTCGACAGTCACAATCGCCCCGTCCACCAGCATCCCCACCACAAGGATCAGCGAGAAAAGTACCACGATATTCATCGTGTAGCCCATGAAATAAAGGGCTGCGACTCCGGTCAGGAATGCTCCCGGAATGGCAAGGCCGACCAATAGCGACGAGCGCAACCCAAGTGCGTAAACCACGACGATCATCACCAGAATGATCGCAGCAATCACGTTCGCTTCGAGGTCGGACAACATCGACTTGACCTGTTCGCTTTCATCAAGCGTATAGCGGATTTGAACACTGTCGGGCCAATCGGCCTGTGCCGTTTCAATCACCGCACGGACCTCGGCCACGGTTTCGATAATGTTGGCACCAGCGCGTTTCTTGATTTCCAGAGCCAGGGCAGGCTGGCCATCAATGCGGGCAAATCCGGTCGGATCTTCAAAGGTACGACGGATCGTGGCGACATCGGCAAAGGTAACGACCGTCTGGCCACGCACGAGGACGGGCAATTCCATCACGTCTTCAAGGTTCTCGATCAGGCCGGGAACTTTCAACACCAACCGCCCTGCCTCGCTTTCGATGGCACCTGCGGCGATCAGCTGATTGTTGTTGGTGATGGAGCCGATCAATTCGTCGAAGGTGATATTGTAGGTCTCGAACACGGTCGGGTCGATCAGCACTTCCAGAAGTTCGATCCGCTTGCCACCGACATCGACTTCAAGCACGCCACCCAGCGACTCGATATCATCTTGCAGGTCTTCTGCGAGCTTGTTCAGCGTCCGTTCCGGGACAGGCCCGGACAGGATCACGGTCAGAATAGGGAAAAGTGCGGTGTTGATTTCGGTCACTGTCAGCGTGGCGTCAGAGGGCAGATCCCCTTCGGCCTTATCCGCCGCTTCGCGGACTTTCTGAAGTGCCGCATCAGCATCAAACCCCGGTTCAAACTCGAGTTGAACACTGGCGCGCCCTTCACTGGCCGTGGCAGTCATCGATTTCAGGCCGGTGAGCGAGGCAAACTCTGCTTCCATCGGCCCGATGAGAACATCTTCTGAATCCTGTGGCGAAATACCGTCAACCGAGGTCGAGACATAGACCACCGGGATGGGGATTTCAGGGTTACTTTCCTTCGGGATTGCGCTGTAGGAAAACGCACCGACAGCCAGAAGGAAGACCAGCAAAAGCTGGACAACCTTGCTGCGGTTAAAGGCGGCGTCGATCAGGGCATTCATTGCGAGATATCCGCGGTCAGGTCCGCCTCAATCGGGCGCGGGTCAACGACATCGCCTGCATTCACGAAACCCTGCCCCACCGTGATGATGCTCGCCGTCTCGGGAAGGCCGGTCACCCAGACACCATCCGTCTGTGCCCGCACAATCTGCACCGGCGCAAAAGCAACGGTATTGTCAGGCTCGACTGTCTTGATGCCCAAATCGCCATTCGTGCCTAGCGACAAGAT
>CAYGMX010000260.1:0-4811 GCA_964351055.1 uncultured Loktanella sp.
CTCTGACATGACCCCCGAACTCACAGTCCTCGCCCTCGCGGGCCTGCTCCAAGGCGTTCAATTCGTTCTGGTATCGGTGCCTGCAAACCTCGAACTTGGTGTTGGCAAGACCGCATCACCCCGTGACCCTGACCGACTTGGCAAGCCGTTGATCGAACAGGTCAGCCCCAAGACCGGCCGCCTGTTTCGCGCGCTCAACAACCATTTCGAAGGGCTGATCCTGTTCACCCTTGCCGTGGTCGTTGTCAGCTTGGGCGACAAGGGGACCGGCCTGACCGCCGCCTGTGCCTGGGCCTATCTCGGCGCCCGCATCCTTTACATCCCCGCCTATTACTTCGGTCTTACGCCTTGGCGTTCGCTGATCTGGTTTGTGGGGTTCCTCTCAACCATGCTGATGTTAGTGTCGGCCCTGATTTAGAATGTACGTACAGGGCCTTTACAGGTTCTGTCCCTGATCTTGCACCTCGAAGGAGACCCCCATGTCCAGCTATGATGTCATCTTTATCGGTGCCGGTCCCGGCGGCTATGTCGGCGCGATCCGGGCTGCTCAGTTGGGTCTGAAAACTGCCTGCGTCGAAGGGCGTGCCACATTGGGCGGCACCTGCCTGAACGTGGGCTGCATCCCCTCCAAGGCGATGCTGCACGCGACCCATATGCTGCACGAGGCAGAGCATAATTTCGCCTCTATGGGCCTGAAGGGCAAGGCGCCTTCGGTCGACTGGAAGCAGATGCTGACCTATAAAGACGAAACCATTGCGCAAAACACCGGCGGCATTGAATTTCTATTCAAAAAGAACAAGGTAGACTGGATCAAAGGCTGGGCCACCATCCCCGAAGCGGGCAAGGTCAAGGTCGGTGACGACATCCACGAAGCCAAGCATATCGTGATCGCATCGGGGTCCGAGGCATCGACACTGCCTGGTGTCGAGGTTGATGAAAAGACAGTCGTCACCTCCACCGGCGCGCTGGAATTGGGCAAGATCCCCAAGAAACTCGCCGTCATTGGCGCAGGCGTGATCGGTTTGGAGCTGGGTTCGGTCTATGCGCGGCTTGGTGCGGAAGTCGAGGTGATCGAATACCTTGATGCCATTACGCCCGGCATGGATGCGGAAATCGCACGGCAGTTCCAGAAGGTGCTTACAAAGCAAGGGCTTAAATTCACGCTTGGTGCAGCGGTCCAAGGCGTTTCGGTCAAGAATGGCAAGGCCACCGTGAGCTATAAACTGCGCAAGGACGACAGTGAACATACCGTCACAGCCGACACCGTTCTGGTCGCCACAGGGCGCAAACCTTTCACCAAGGGTCTGGGCCTTGATACGCTTGGCATCGAGATGTCAGAGCGCGGACAGATCAAAACGGACGGCAGTTATGGCACCAGTATCGCCGGTATCTATGCCATCGGCGATACGATCGAAGGGCCAATGCTGGCCCATAAAGCCGAAGACGAAGGTATGGCTGTGGCCGAGGTGATTGCGGGCCAGAAACCGCATGTGAACTACGGGATCATCCCCGGCGTGATCTATACCCACCCCGAGGTGTCCAATGTCGGTGAAACCGAAGAAACGCTGAAAAAACAAGGCCGTGCCTATAAGGTCGGGAAATTCCCCTTCATGGGCAACGCACGCGCCAAAGCCAATTTCGCGGGTGACGGTTTTGTCAAAATCCTTGTCGATGCCAAGACCGACCGGATTCTTGGGGCGCATATCATCGGCCCGATGGCCGGTGACCTGATCCATGAAATCTGCGTCGCGATGGAATTCGGAGCCGCCGCCGAGGATATCGCGCGCACATGCCACGCCCACCCCACCTATTCCGAAGCAGTCCGCGAAGCGGCGCTGGCTTGCGGTGACGGGGCTATTCACGCCTAGCGCATCGCTGGGCATTCATTTTTGCCACTTGACGGAAAAACACCGGCGAAAACCGCCTGGCGGTGCGGAAAGGAACATAACCAAGCCACATTCTTGTATTCTTTTTTGCCGACGTATTGAGTTGAATTATCAGAGATACCCCCATGACGCGGTTTATGATCACCCTTTTGCTGAGTATGATTCTTGGCAACCCAGCCCAAGCATTCACGGCAGGGACAGGCACCTTTACAGAGCTTGAGTTCGTCGCGGAAACACAGATCCCCGATGCGACAGGGGAAGTTATGTCGCTGTGTCACGTGACGCGAAATGTCCGATTGTTCGGCTTTGCCCTGATCAGCGATATCACTGGCTATGCTCTTTCGAGCGATGGATGTCAGGGCAGCCTTGATCGTGAGTTCACCAAGGAACAAATAGAAACGGCGCAGTCGCTCAACCTCGTTGACCCCGCCCTGCCTTCAACAGCAGAGAACGATCTTAGGCGCAACATCAGCAACTACGGCATCTGGGTGGCCGTGGTTCTGGGGCTTTTGGCGGTTATTCTGCGAAGGGTCCGGTCCATCCTCGGTCTTAACCCTGCTGGCCCGATGCGCAAGAAAGCGTCGCAGCGTATCGTTACAGCGATGTGCTATGTTGGAAAATGTGACGGGATGGTCGCCGCCAACGAAATCGCCATGATCAGCAGAGCAGCCAAACGATTGACCCGTCGTCCTGTCGAGGCAGCAGAGATCATCCGGATCACAGATCACATCGACATGAACCTGACCAAGCAGGATTATATCGATTTTGGCAAAGGTCTGCGCGACTCCGAGAAGGATGTGATGATGCGTGGCGCATTCTACATCGCGCTCTCGAGCGGGCGGTTGTTGCCGGCAGAGCACGAATTTCTGTCAGAGCTTGCCCACGGGATCGGCATGCCTGGCGAAGACTTCCGGCGGGTGATGAACCTTGCTTTGGTGGACCTTGAGGACTTTCCGCCTGCCTAGCCCTTGAGCATTCGTAAGCCTTGCGTCGCATCGGCCCGGACGGCCAAACGCAATCCGGGATCGTCCCCGGCCTTAAGCGCCGAGAGAATGAGCTTGTGGTGATAGGGCGGCTCTGTCCGGTTCAACCTACCGTAAAGCGCGCGCATCGTTGGCCCAAGCTGTAACCAGACGGTTTCCGCCATCGCAAGCATCGCAGGGGCCTGTGCACGCAGATACAATGTGCGATGGAATTCAAGGTTCAGCCGGATATAGGCCGTGGCGTCATGATGGGTGATCGCCTGACTGACACCCTGATTGATGGTTTCCAACCGCTCGATCAATGCGAAGTGCGCACGCGGTAAAGCGCGCGAGGCCAGTTCGGGTTCAAGCAAGGCCCGCAAGGTCGCAAGTTCCTCGATCCGGTCATCGGACAAGGCCGGTGTGGACACGCGGCCGGAGGATGACAGAAACAGCGCACCCTCTGCAACAAGTCGCCGCACAGCCTCGCGCGCCGGTGTCATGGATACATCATAAGACTTTCCGATCCCGCGCAACGTAAGCGCCGCACCAGGTGCCATCTCTCCATGCATGATCTGCGTGCGCAGGGCACGGTAGACACGCTCGTGCGCGGCCGTCTTGCTGTCTTGTGGGCGCGGCTGGATCAACATGCTTTTGTTGTGGTGCCAACACTGCGGTTCGTCAATCGTCGAACCTTACTCGATGAAGCTGATCGCCTTGTTCGCGGAGCCATTGCCGATGCAAACGGTAATCAGGACAAAGGCGTGCAACAACGGCCCAGAACTGCGGTTGATGGTTCATCTCGACAAGGTGGGCGACTTCATGGGCCGCAACATAATCCAGTACCTGTGGCGGTGCCATGATCAAGCGCCACGAGTACATGAGCGCCCCTTGCGCCGAACAAGACCCCCAACGCGACCTTGTGTCACGAATCGTCAACCGGCTGTAAGAGCGCCCAAGCTGGGCGGCATATTTATCCGATGAAGCAGCAAGCGCATCGCGCGCGTGATGCCGCAAGATAGCCTTGATCTGCGCCCCGATCGGTTGGCTTGCGCGGACACGGATGACCCCCTCACCAATCTGCGCGCGCTTTACGTCAGCAGTCGTGATTTCGACCGGGACCCCCTGATAAAGGACAGTCCGACCGGCAGCGACATGCTGGACCGGACGCAGGCCCTGAAGGTGACTGCGCAGCCAATGTTCTTTGGACTCGATGAAGGCAATCCCTTCACGTTCAGCCGCACGTTTCGGCAAGGTCAGAGTGACCCGCCCGTCCAGACGCGAGACGCGCAGGGACAACCGCTTTGCACGGGCCGAATGACGCAGTGTGATGTCAATCGGGGGGTTGCCTTGCAGCCTGTGACGTCCCATATCCAACTACTCGCGATCAACGGTGCCAAAGGCTTTGACACGCCCCTCTGCTTATGGCAGTTGGCAGCGATCACCCGCAAGGGAAGACCTAAGTTTTTGAAGGGATAGCCTATGCCTAAGGAAGAGTGGGGCACAAAGCGTCTTTGCCCCGAAACCGGCAAACGCTTTTACGACCTCAACGCCACGCCGATCATCAGCCCCTACACGGGTAACGTGGTCACGATCGACACGTCCAAGACCCGGACCATGGTCGCCGATGCCGAAGACGCGCAAAGCGCCAAGGTCAAAGAGGTCGAAGACGAGGATGATCTGGTTCTCGACGATGAAGACGATGATGATGTCGATCTGGGCGATGATGTCTTGGAAGATGACGACGATGACGACACCGTGTCGTTTGACGATCTGCCGGACGTCGCGGCGAACGACGACGACTAAATCGACAGTTCCGGGCGCGATTTTCACTTGATCTCGCCCGGTTCGCTGCTAGACAGCACACCACAGCGACAAGTTGTGCAGATGGGGCCTTAGCTCAGTTGGGAGAGCGCTTGCATGGCATGCAAGAGGTCAGGGGTTCGACTCCCCTAGGCTCCAC
>CAYGMX010000261.1:0-4793 GCA_964351055.1 uncultured Loktanella sp.
CCGTCGCAACAGCGCGGTGAATCGGCGCACCAAAAAGCGTCAGCAGAGGCACGCCAAAGGATCCGCCACCAATGCCCATCAAGACAGACAAAAACCCCATGACTGGCGCAAGGACAGCGCGCAAGACGCCGCGCGGCATCTCGGTGCCCAGCCGCCAGCTATCGCGGCCAAAGGCCATGTAAAGGCCGACGCACATTGCAAGAATACCAAAGATCGCCTGCAGCGTCTCGGACCGCAAGGATGCGGCAACGGCAACACCGACCGCCGCCCCGACTGCGATGCCCAGCGCCCATGATTTCAGAATGGGCCAGTCCACAGCGCCTTTTTTGTCATGCGCGGCCACCGACCGCAGCGACGTGACGATGATCGTGGCAAGCGACGTGCCCAGACAAAGTTGCATCAACTGCGGGCTGTCAAATCCCAAGGCGCCGAAAACATAAAAAAAGGCGGTCACAAGAACAAGGCCACCCCCGACCCCCAAGAGCCCTGCGAGAACACCGGCAAAGGCCCCGACTACCAGCAGGATCGCCACCATGCTGGCCAGCAACGTCAAATCTTCCATTTACTGCCCCTTAGGCTGCCAGTCGGGTCACATGATCAAGGGCTGCAAGCACAACCTCGGGACCGGCGCCATCGGTATGCGCGTTTTCTGACAGATGCCTGCGCCAACCGCGTGCGCCCGGACGCCCCTGAAACATGCCCAACATATGCCGCGTGACCTGCCCTAAACGCCCGCCCTGCGCAAGATGGTTGGCGATGTAGGGTAACATCAGATGCACGACCTCCTCGGCGGTGCGCGTCACCGGATCGCCAAAGATACGAGCATCAGCATGCAGCAGGATATCGCTGGGCGTATGATAGGCGGCACGCCCGATCATCACACCGTCCAAGCCGCGCTGCAGAAAATCCTCGGCTTGATCCAAGGATGTAATGCCACCGTTGATCGAAACATGAAGATGGGGGAACAAGCCCTTCATTTGCATCACTAAATCATAGTCTAGGGGTGGGATATCACGGTTTTCTTTGGGGCTCAGTCCCTGCAACCACGCCTTGCGTGCGTGAACCTGAAACCGGTCCACGCCAGCGGCAGACACCTGCGCCAGAAAGTCGGGAAGGACCTCGTGCGGGTCCTGATCGTCGACGCCGATCCGGCATTTTACCGTCACAGGCACAGTCACCGCCGCAATCATTGCCGCAACACAGTCTGCAACCAGTCCCGCGTTTTCCATCAAGACCGCCCCGAAACTGCCCGACTGGACCCGATCCGAAGGACAGCCGCAATTGAGGTTGATTTCGGCGTAACCTACCCCTTCGGCAATTCGCGCAGCTTCTGCCAGTTGCGCAGGGTCCGATCCGCCCAGTTGAAGCGCAACCGGTTGTTCAGCCGGATCAAAACCCAGCAAACGCCCCCGATCACCATGGATCACTGCAGGTGCTGTCACCATCTCGGTATACAACAAAACCCGCCGCGACATCAGCCGATGCAAGTACCGGCAATGACGGTCGGTCCAATCCATCATCGGGGCCGTGGACAGACGCGCGGCCGCAGTGGCTGCGGTATTGGGCATTCAGCGATCTCCTTGGGGCCGACTTTTTGCAAAAGGCCCCGCACACAACCTCTATTCTGAAATCATCGTTCCTGAAACCCCACCCCGCCACCCTTCGGACGAGGTGGCAGGCTGGGGCCGCAGCCGCACAAAGACCGACAGCTTGGTCGAATCGCAGCAGGTCCGATGCCGGATCAGGCGGTCAGATCGATCCAGATGGTTTTGAGTTCGGTATATTGTTCGTGCGCGTGGATGCCATTGTCACGCCCGCCAAAACCCGATGCCTTGAAGCCGCCAAATGGGGTTGAAATCTCACCCTCTGAATATGCGTTCACGCCGACCGTTCCCGCCCGCAGTTTACGGGCATAGCGGTGCGCCTTGCCGATGTCAGAGGTGTAAAGCGTGGCCGCCAAACCATATTGCGTTGCATTGGCAAGCGCGATGGCTTCTTCATCGGTTTCGGCTTTGGTAACGCCGACCACGGGGCCAAAGATTTCCTTTTGGAAAATGTCCATCTGTGGTGTTACATCCGCAAAGATGGTCGGCTTGAACACCAGCCCACCGGCCCCCTCGCCGCCTGCAACAACGCGCGCACCTTGGGCTTTACCGCTTTCGACAAGTCCTGCGACCTTGGCATAGTGTGTATCGCTGACCAGCGGGCCGTTGCGTGTCGCGGGGTCAAGCTGGTCACCCAGTTTCCAGTCTGCGATCTGGCGGGCCATCGCGGCAACAAAGGCATCATAGACGTCCTTATGCGCGATGATCCGGCTATTTGCGGTGCAGTTCTCGCCCATGTTCCAAAAAATGGCGGCCGCCTGAATTTCGGCGATCCGGTCAATATCCTTGGCATCGCTCAGAATAACAGCGGCAGACTTGCCGCCCATTTCAAGGCAGACTTCCTTTAGGTTGCTTTGGGCGGCATATTCCAGAAAACGGCGGCCTGTCGCGGTGGACCCTGTAAAGGTCAGCGCATCGACATCCATGTGGCGACCCAGCGGTTCGCCGACGGCAGGACCCATCCCTGTGACGACATTCAACACACCTGGCGGCACCCCTGCCGCGACCGCCAGTTCAGCCAGCCGAAGTGCGGTCAGGCTCGTGTCTTCGGCAGGTTTCACAACGACGGAATTGCCTGTGGCCAAGGCTGGCCCGATTTTCCATGCCATCATGAGCAAAGGAAAATTCCAAGGCAGTACCGCGCCCACGACACCAACAGGCTCGCGGACGATCATGGCCAGAGCATCAGGCGAGGATGGCGCGATCTGGTCATAAAGCTTGTCCTGCGCCTCGCCATGCCAGCGGATGCAATTGGCCGTTTCGGGAACATCGATCTCAAGACAATCAGAGACAGGCTTGCCTGCGTCCAATGCCTCCATCACGGCGAGCTCTTCAAGGTTATCCATAATCAGATCGGCCAGTCGGCTCATCACACGCTTGCGCGCGGTGGGATGCAGTGCGGACCAGACCCCGCTTTCAAATGCGGCACGTGCAGATGCAACCGCCAGATCGACATCGGCGGCATCGCAGGCTGGCAGATGCGCGATGACACGGCCGTTGAAAGGGTTTTTGGTCGCGAATGTCTTGCCGCTCTGGGCTGCGGTAAATGCGCCATCGATAAAGATACCTGTGGGCAGTTTCAGCGTGTCGGCGATTGTGCTGTAGGCGTTCATGGCAGTATCTCCTGTGGTCATGATCTTGATGTGAAGCGGGCAATCGGGCGGCGGCAATCGGTGTGCGCGTGGCTGGGCGTTTCAATCGCGGCCATGTCTAGGCCGCTCTGGCAGTGCGAACGGGTTCTGCGAGGAAGGCATCAAGTGGTTGCATGCTGTCAGGATCACCTGCTGCCTCGCGTTCCAGAAAAGCGATGGCAACAAGTTCATGCTCGGTCATACGCCGCAGGATCGCACGGTCGTGCTCTGGCGCTATGTCCTCGAGCGCTTTGAAATCGGCGACATATCTGGGAAAGTCGTCGCGCATGTAATCCAGCAGTGGCTCCCACTCTTGCGGACCTGCCTTTACAGCCTTGCGCCCTTGCTCTTGCAAGACATGATCCGGCAGAGGGTTAAGGCCATAGGTGTCAATCAACGGACGGACAATAAGGGCCGTGTGCCGTTCGACATCGGCCAACCGCAGCATTTTGGCGCGTTGCGGGCCGTCAAAGAGGTCGGCCAGGCCGCGATACCACGCCTCGCCTGACACTTCTTCTTCGTAATAGGCCTGCAGCTTGGTCAGATACGCGGCGTCAACAGTCCTGCGGGCCGCAGGCACCCCGCGTTCCTCGGGCATCGTTCGCGGCAATACGGCACCCACATCGGGACGGTCGTGTTTCACTGGCACGTCGCTATCAACATATTCATCGACCTCGGCGGCATAGCGGTGGCCGGCATAGATGGCAGCGGCGATGATCGCCGGTGCCTCTGCATCGCCGATCCGTTTGAGGGTAAAAGGCAATTTGGTGATGTCGCCGCCCACCGTGGCCAGCAGTTCATCGTAGAGTGCGTTGTCCGCTGTCCGCTGGGTGACCATGACGACAGCCTTTGCGGGCAAGCTTTGCTCTGCTTCGGTATAGGCGCAAGCCAGCGTGACCGTGTCGCCATCAAAGCCGGTTAGCGCATGGGCCGTCACGATCTTGACCCCCATTTCCATCAGGTGGGTCCGGATACGCCAGCGTTCAGAGGTCATCGCAGCCCAAGCCGACACGCTGTCACTTTCGGTGACATAGGTGACCGGCTGGCCCGTCTTGGCGACGGCCTCGGCGATGACCCCTGCCATGTAGTAATTGTCGCCGTCAAACACGACCGTGGGACCATCAGGCAGGCGACCCTCCATTATGTCATCAGGGGTAAGTACAGTTGCCCCGTTGCTGGTAACATCAACATAGGTCTTGCCGTCAAAGCGTTCGCGCTTCCATGTCGCACCTGTGGCGATGGCCACATGGTCGGCCTGGGTCGCATAGACATCGTCGGCGGTCAGGCGGCTTTCGCGAAACACCGCGACATTGGGCAGTTTCAACAGCTGCTGTTCTCGGTAGTCGCGGACGCGGATATATTCGCTCATCCCCGGCAAAGTGGCTTCGCGGGTGACGCGTCCACCCAGCGTGCGGGTCGCTTCAGCCAGCATGACGGTGTAGCCGCGCAATCCCAGTGTGCGGGCAGCTTCTAGCCCCGCTGGTCCGGCACCAACTATCAGGACTGTGGCATCTGTCGTTGCGGGCGCTGCCTTTTCTGGATGCCAGCCCTTGCGCCA
>CAYGMX010000262.1:0-4783 GCA_964351055.1 uncultured Loktanella sp.
TGCTACGGCATTTCACAATACTCACAATGGTTGGAGCGTAGGCTCGCAACCGACCATCGTTAAAGGAGGCTTCAGATATGGCCGAAGCAACACCAAAAATGGAAATCTCGGACGAGATTGCGATCACGATTGAGAACATGAACAAGTGGTACGGGTCGTTCCACGTCCTGCGCGACATTGATCTGACCGTGCAGCGGGGCGAGCGGATTGTGATCTGCGGCCCTTCGGGTTCGGGGAAATCGACGCTGATCCGGTGTATCAATGCATTGGAAGAGCACCAGAAGGGCAAGATCGTCGTGGATGGCACTGTGCTGTCATCAGACCTCAAGAATATCGACAAGATCCGCTCAGAGGTCGGTATGTGCTTTCAGCACTTCAACCTCTTCCCGCATCTGACGATCCTTGAGAACTGCACGCTGGCCCCGATCTGGGTTCGTAAGACACCCAAGAAGGAAGCCGAAGAAACGGCGATGCACTTCCTTGAAAAGGTGAAGATCCCCGAGCAGGCCGACAAATACCCCGGCCAGTTGTCCGGCGGCCAGCAGCAGCGCGTGGCGATTGCCCGTTCCCTGTGTATGCGCCCACGCATCATGCTGTTCGACGAACCGACATCGGCGCTTGACCCTGAGATGATCAAGGAAGTGCTCGATACGATGATCGAGCTGGCCGAGGAAGGCATGACCATGCTTTGCGTCACCCACGAGATGGGCTTTGCCCGTCAGGTGGCCAACCGCGTCATCTTTATGGACCAAGGCCAGATCGTGGAGCAGAACGAACCGGAAGAGTTCTTCCTGCATCCGAAATCGGAACGGACACAATTGTTCCTGAGCCAGATCTTGGGTCACTAAACCCAAAAGCCCCGGTTCTGACCGGGGCTTTTTTGATTGCAGCCATTGGGGCGGCCCGTACTTTGGCCTGCCGATCAGTCGTCAATCCATATCCTGCCCTGATGTCCCGATCAGATCGCGCGGGACGACAAAAGCCTCGCAAACCCCCGACCGTGGCTTGACCTCTGACCAGGCGCTAACCGGAAAATCGATCACGGTCGTCGCGCAGGTGGGATAATCGGTGAAACGATGGTGTTTCGGCGGTTTTCCAACCAGCATATTGGCGAGCATCCCGATCCCTGGATTATGCCCGACAATGGCTACCGTACCCGCCGTTTCCCTGCCGATCACAGCCAGCACCGTATCTGGCGATGCATGATATAGGGGCTTGGACAACCGCAGGACCGGCGGCCTGTCAAAGGCGGGCCGGATCAGGTCTGCTGTCTCTTGTGCGCGGGCCGCATCAGAGCAGACCATGATATCCGGCACATAGGCTTGCGCGGCCAGCCAAATGCCCATGGCGGTCGCGGAAGCCCGCCCGCGCGTGTTCAGGACTCGGGCGTGATCGTCAGAGAACGGATCATCCCAACTGGATTTGGCATGGCGAATAAGGATCAGGCGCAGGGTCACAAGAAGGCCTCCATATGAAATGCGGCTTGGGCGGGCAGGCGGCGGCCTTGGCCGACAGGACAGGCACGGCGCGCCAGACAGCCACCGCGGCGGCAATCCTGCCCCGCATCAGATGCGACATGGGCCTTGCAGGCTGCAACATCATAGCCATCGTCAAAGGCACCCACAGGGCAGGCGGTTGCGCAGGGCTTGCCTGCGCAGGTCAGGCAGGGTTGCGGCCGCGTGCTTCGTTCTGGCGCTTTGCGCCACCGGATGGCCCCACGGAACGACACAAACAGGCCTGCTTCATCATGTACCAGAAAACCCAAGGGCGACGCCCAGAACCGCCCCGCCTGTTTGGCCCATGTAAAGAACGGTGCATAGGGCGGGCCGCCAAAGGGGAACAAGGCGGTGCCGCCAAGTGTTTCAGCCAAGGGGGTAAGAACGCGCAAAGACCAGCGATCAAGCGGGTCCGGCTTACCGTCCCGATACTCTGCACTGCCAGTGAAGACCCCCCAGAAGCGGGGTTCGTCCGGTCCAATCAGCGTGATTGTTGTCGCACCATCCGCGCAATCGCCCAAGGCCCGCAGGCCCAGTGGTGCGAGGTGGTCTGAAAGGGAGGTGTTTGAGACCACCTGCCGATGTCCCTAATCGCGGGGAAGGCGGATGATCGAGCCGGCACCATGCTCTGTGAACAGCTCCAGCAAGCTCGCGTTTGGCAGTCGCCCATCCAGAATAACAACAGCGCGCACACCCTTTTCGATCGCATCAAGGGCAGTTTCCACCTTGGGGATCATACCGCCCGAAATCGTACCATCCGCAATCATCGCGCGGATCTGGTCGGGCGACAACTGGGTGACGACCTCTCCGTTGGCGTCCTTGACGCCGGGCACGTCCGTGAGCAGCAGCAGGCGGTCGGCTTTCAAGGCCCCTGCAATCGCCCCGGCGGCGGTGTCACCGTTTACGTTAAAGGTTTCCAGCATATCCATGCCGGTGGCGACAGGGGCAACAACAGGAATGATCCCTGCGGCGTTCAGATCATGCAGAACCTGCACATTCATCTCGACAGGGCGACCGACAAAGCCAAGTTCCGGATCATCAGCCTCTGCGACCATCAGATCGTCGTCTTTACCGGATAGACCCACCGCGCGCCCGCCTTCGTCCATGATCGCTTGAACGATGCGCTTGTTCACCAGTCCCGTCAGCACCATTTCCACGACTTCAACCGTTCGTTGGTCGGTCACGCGCTTGCCGCGCACGAATTCGGATTTGATACCGAGCTTATCCAACATTTCGTTGATCATCGGACCGCCGCCATGCACCACGACAGGGTTCATGCCAACCTGTTTCATCAACACGATATCCCGCGCAAACTCGGCCATCGCATTGGCGTCGCCCATGGCGTTTCCGCCAAATTTCACCACAACGATCGCGCCTGAATATCGCTGCAAATAGGGCAAAGCCTCTGAAAGCGTTCTGGCGGTGGCGATCCAATCACGGTTCATGTCTTGTGTCCTTGTCTTCATGCGATACCTGCAATGATGGCCCGCAGCGTGGGGATACCATCGCCCTTCTCCGAGGATGTGAGGATGAGTTCGGGATATGCAGCGGGGTGTTTGGCCAAGGCCGCGCGCGTCTTGTCCAGCGAGGCCTGCAATGCATCGCCCTTGAGTTTGTCCACCTTGGTCATCACGACCTGAAAGGTCACCGCCGAACTGTCGAGCAGCGACATGATCTCTTCGTCCACGGATTTCGCGCCATGGCGCGCGTCGATCAGCACAAAGACCCGCCGGAGCGTCTGGCGACCGGACAGATACTTCTTCAGCAACCGCTGCCATTTCTCCACGACAGCAACCGGCGCATTGGCAAAGCCATAACCGGGCAGGTCTACAACATAGATGTCACCAGCCGTGAAAAAGTTGATTTCCTGGGTCCGGCCGGGGGTGTTTGATGCGCGGGCAAGGCCCTTGCGCCCCGTCAGCGCGTTGATGAGGGAAGACTTTCCGACATTGGACCGCCCTGCAAAACAAACCTCGATCCTGTCGGCAGGCGGCAGGCCCTCCATCGCGACCACGCCCTTGACGAACTCGGTCGTGCTCGCGAACAGCATCCGCCCTTTTTCAAGCGCGGCCGGATCGGGCGTTTCCGCTTCGGGAAAGCGCATTTCCATCACATTACCTCAACCGTGTCGTGCAGGTCCGATCCTATCGCCCTGAATGACTTTGGCATAGCCGCCAAAATACCGATGGGGTGCCGCCACAGCGCAGCGACATTGACCATCTACTTGCCTTCCTTCTTCTCAGCTTCGGCAGCATCGGCCTTTTTCTTGATACCGGCCTTGATGTTGCCAAAGACATCGGGCTTTGCCCCATGGCTGCGCATGATGGCGTATTGCTGGGTGAATGTGATGATGTTGTTGGCGATCCAGTAAAGCACGAGGCCAGACGCGAAAGAGCCAAGCATGAACATGAAGACCCACGGCATCCACGCAAAGATCATCTGCTGCGTCGGATCGGTCGGGGCCGGGTTCAGTTTCTGCTGCAACCACATGGAAACACCCAAGAGGATCGGCAGGATACCGATAAAGATCAGCGACAGGATCGAACCCGGCTCGGGGCTGGCGAAGGGCAACAGGCCGAACAAGTTGATGATCGAGGACGGATCGGGCGCGCTCAGGTCGTCGATCCAGCCGATCCACGGCGCATGCCGCAACTCGATCGTCACAAATATCACCTTGTAGAGCGAAAAGAAGATCGGAATCTGCAACAGGATCGGTAAACAGCCAGCGGCGGGGTTCACTTTGTTGTCCTTGTAAAGCTTCATCATGCCTTGCTGCATGGCTTGCTTGTCGTCGCCTGCACGTTCCTTGAGCTTTTCCATCTCTGGCTGAAGCTCTTTCATCTTGGCCATCGACACATATGACTTGTAGGCCAGCGGCAGCACGAGGATCTTCAGGATCACGGTCAGGGCAAGGATCGACCAGCCCATGTTGCCGATGAAGATGTTGAGGTAGTGCAAAAGCGCAAAGATCGGCTTGGTCAGGAAAAAGAACCAACCCCAGTCGATACTGTCCAGAAAACCGGATACACCTTCGTTGTCTTCGTAGTTGCGGATTTCTTCCCATTCCTTGGCGCCGGCAAAGAGCCGTGTCGTCACTGTCACCGTTTCGCCTGCGGCAAGCGTTTCGATTGGCATCACAGCTTCGGCCTGAAACAGGTCACGCGCGTCAAAATACTTCGATGTGGACCGGAACGGCGCATCCTGTTCGGGGATCAGGGTCGTCATCCAGTAATGATCGGTATACCCGATCCAGCCAGAGCCGATAACGTCAAGGCGTTCGGCCTGTG
>CAYGMX010000263.1:0-4771 GCA_964351055.1 uncultured Loktanella sp.
GAACGGCGGGCAGCGGCCCTGTCGCATTGGCGGGTTTCACCAGATAGCCGCGGACCTCGCCATGGCCGTTGGGCGATGGATAGGTGATGTATTCCGGCACGATATCAGGGTCGTTGAAAGACACCTGTTCAGCCATCGCATAATCGGGACTAAGCATATTGAGCAAGGCCATCGCGGTCACGCCGCCGACAGCAAACTTGCCGGCCTTGTCCAGAAATTCGCGCTTGCTGATCTTGCCGTGGGCATAGAAATCATAAAGATCAAGAAGCTCCTGATCGAAGTCTTTGGCCGTCATACGGTTCATGGCTCGGGTCTCCTGTTGGGTGGGCAACCCCACGTTGCCCTTGCCGCCAACCTATTTCGCACCAGCCTTAAGGCAAATCACAATCCGCGGATGCGTGGATCCAATGCGTCGCGCAGCCCGTCACCGATGTAGTTGACCGCCAGCACGGTCAGCGAAATCGCCAGACCGGGCCAGAGCACACGCTCGGGGAAGGCCGTCATCCTGTCGACACTGTCGAACAGGATTTTGCCCCATGTCGGGAAATCGGATGGAAAACCCAAGCCAAGGAAGGACAGCGCGCTTTCGGTGATGATCGCGGTGGCCAGCCCCAGCGTGGCCGAGACCATGATCGGGGACAGCACATTCGGCAGCACATGCCGCGTAATCATCCGGCGCGGTGGGGTGCCGATGGACCGCGCCGCAAGCACGAATTCCCGTTCCTTCAGCGCCATGACGTCACCGCGCACGATCCGCGCTGTCTGCATCCATGAGGTGATCCCGATGCCGACGACGATGAGGATGAAAATTCCGTTTTCCGGCCCGAAGGTCGCCCGCAGCGGATCGCGGAACAGCAGCATCATGACCAGCAAAAGCGGCAGCAGGGGCAGTGCCAGCACCAGATCGGTAAAGCGCATCAGCCACCAGTCCAGCCGCTTGAAATAGCCCGCCAGCACGCCGATCAGCGTGCCGATCAGAATGGCAAGGATCATCGCGGTCCAGCCCACCGCCAGACTGATCCGCCCGCCTTGCATGATGTTGGACATCAGATCGCGCCCCAGATGGTCGGTGCCCATTGGACGCGCCCAGCTTGTCTTGGCGTCGCCATCCCAAAGCGCCACATAGACGGGGCGCACGTCTTTGTTGCGGATATCCAGCTTGCCGGGGTCAACATCCCAAAGCACCGGACCAAGCGTGCAGAACAGGGTGATGAACACCAGAAAGAACAATCCCGCCATCGCCCCTTTGTGGGTGCGGTACTGGTCCCAGACATCGCGCCACTGGCTCCGCGGGGTCTCGATCTTTTCGATGGGCTTCACGAGCGTTGCATCAGTCATAGCGGATCCTCGGGTCCAGAACCCCGTACAGGATATCGGCGATCAGGTTCATCATGACGATCAGGACGGCCAGCAGGAAGGTGATGGTCATGACCATGGGAATGTCGCTGCCTTGCAACGCAAGAATCAACAGTTGGCCCAACCCGTTCACCTTGAAAATCTGTTCGGTGATGATTGCACCGCCAAAGATCGACGGGATGCCAAGAGCAATCACCGTGACGACAGGGATCATCGAATTGCGCAGAACATGCCGCAACACAACCACACTTTCCGACATCCCCTTGGCGCGGGCGGTGCGTACATAGTCTTGTGACAGGTTATCCAGCATCGAGGCACGCATATAGCGGCTGACCTGTGCTGTGGTCTGCAAGGCCAGCACCATGACGGGCATCACCATCTGCATCAACTGCTGCTGGAAGGTTTCCCATGAATTGACCACCAGCGTGGTGTCATAAATCGACGGCAACCACCCCAGTTGCACCGAGAAGATGACGATCAAAAGGACGCCTGAAAAGAACGGCGGGACGGAAAAGCCGATCATGCTGACAAAGGTGCCTGCCTGATCAAAGACCGAATACTGGCGGTAGGCGCTGATAATCCCGATCGGCAGGGCAATCGCAACCCCGACTACATAGGACATGCCCACCACCCAAAGGGTCTGCGGCATCCGTTCGGCAATCGTGTCAAACACAGGGCTGCGCGACTGGAAGCTGATGATGCGCTGCGCGCCATTGGCAAAATTGGTGCCAAAGATGCTGTCGATCCAGTATTGTGGTTCGACGATGAAAAACTGCTTGAGCCAGAGCGGAAAGCGCACCCACCACGGCTCTCCCAAGCCAAGGGCGATGCGCATCTTTTCCTTGACCTCGGGCGGGATGGTCAGCGGCATCTGCGCCATCGGGTCGCCGGGGGCGAGTTCAAGCAGCATGAAGATCACAAAAGCAATGAACAGAAGCGTCGGAATAGACAGCAACAATCTACGGATGGTGTATGTCAGCATGAACGACGCCTCGGGTCATGGTTTTCGAGTGAGTGTGTAGGGCGGGGTGAAACCCGCCCTACGGTGTTTGTCGGTCGATCGGTTACCGGTTGTCTCCGATCCGGTACCAGTCAGCGACGTTCCACAGTTCGCTGTCCCATGTGTTCAGGACTACGCCGCCAAGCGAATTGGCATGGGCTGACACGCGGCCACGGTCAACCAGTGGCACGATTGTCATGCTGTCTTTGGTCAGCATGTCGTTCAGCGCACGGGCCAGTTCGCCCCGCTTTTCGATATCTGCGGTCTGCTGCAGTTCGACCACCATGGCATCATAGGCCGGATCACAGAACCGGTTGATGTTTTCACCCTGCCACTGTGTTTCAGGGCGCGGTGCCTTGTCACAGGTGTAGGCCGAAAGATAGGCTTGCGGGTCTGTACCATCAAAGTTGTTGGCGTACATTTCCACGTCCGCATAGAACTTTTCGAAGGTATCGGGCGAACCCGGATCACCGCCAAAGAACACAGAGGCGTCGATGTTGCGCAACTCGACACTGGTGCCGATCTGCTCCCACCATTCCTTGATAAGAGCCTGAAAGTCCTGACGCACGGCATTGGTGGATGTCTGGAAGAGGATTTCCAGCTCGACGCCGTCCTTGTCGCGGATGCCGTTGCCGTTGCTGTCAACCCAACCGGCTTCATCAAGCAGGGCGTTTGCACCGTCGATGTCCTGCACAAGGCAGCCTGTGTTGTCGAGCGAGGCATAGATTTCGGGGCCCGGCACGAGGTTACAGGTCGGACGACCGGCCTGACCATAGCCGACTTCGACCAGCAATTCGCGGTCGATCGCCATGGACAGCGCGCGCCGCACAGATTCGTCCGAAAGGAACGGATGCGGTTCTGCGGCGGTCGAGCGTGTTTCCGGCGGCAGATCAGGCGAGGGGTTGGTCAGGTTCATCTCGATCCGTTCGACCAATGTGCCGAAAGCGGACACAGGCGTGCCCATGCCAGCGGCAGCCATCGATGAGATGACGTCAGGTGCCAGTTGCAGGTTCCAGGCATAGTCGAACTCGCCGGTTTCCAGCACAGAGCGTCCGGCTGCGGTGGCGTCACCGCCGCCTTTGAACGTGACCGATGCAAACGCAGGCTTGTTCGGGTCGCGGTAGTTGGGGTTCGCAACAAGCTGGATCACGTCATTGGTGCGGAAATCGGTCACCATAAAGGGGCCGGTCCCGATCGGGCCAAAGTTGGCTTCAGTACATTCCGGTGCGCGTGCGCCAAGGCAATCGGCAAACTGGGCCGCTTGCAGGATCGGGGATTGACCGCCGACCATCGGGCCGTAAGGGTTGGGCTGCGGCGCGCCAAAGGTGATCTTGATCGTCAGATCGTCCACGGCTTCGACGTTGGTGACGCCGTTGTATTTGGACAACTGGGCACATCCGCCTTCGGGGTGCATACAGTATTCAGACGTGAACACGGCATCGGCTGCGGTCACGGGCGTGCCATCAGACCACAACAGGCCTTCCTTCAGCTTCCAGGTGATGCTGGTCAGGTCTTCGGAGACGCCGCCATTAGCGACAGTCGGGATGTCCTGCGCCAGATAGGGGACGAGTGCGCCGGTGGAATCATAGCGTGCCAGCGGCTCCAGAATGATCGACGAGGCTTCAACGTCCTTGGTGCCGCCCGACAGGAACGGGTTCAGGATCGACGGCGCTTGCCAATAGATGATGTTGAGCTGGCCATCGCGACCGCGTTCGCCTTCATGCGCGTCGGCAAAAGCCATCGGCGTGAATGCGACCGTCGCAACGGCGCCCAAAAGGGCTGACTTGAGTTTCATGTTATCTTCTCCTTGTTGATGCTCTGGTTTGCCTCGGGACCTGCCGTTTGTCCGGCAGTGTCATTTGTATCATTATAGAGGTGGCAGGCCGTGAACCGGCCGGGGCGCACCTCGCGGTAATCGGGTTCGACACGCTTGCAGATGTCCATGACAGCCGGGCAGCGGGTGCAGAAATTACAGCCTTCGGGCGGGTTGGACGGTGAGGGTACATCGCCTTGCAGGATGATCCGTTCCGTTGCCCGCGCGCGGCTTGGGTCCGGTTCCGGCACAGCCGACAGCAGCGCCTTGGTGTAAGGATGCAGCGGTTCGGCATAAAGCCCTTCGCGCGGGGCCAGTTCGACGATCTTGCCCAGATACATCACCGCAACGCGGGTCGCGATATGCCGGACCATGGATAGATCATGGCTGATAAACAGATATGTCAGCCCGAACTGTTCTTGCAGGTCTTCCAGCAGGTTCACGACCTGCGCCTGAATGGACACATCCAAAGCCGCGATCGGTTCGTCACACACGATGAATTTGGGGTTCAGGGCCAAGGCGCGCGCGATACCGATACGCTGCCGCTGCCCGCCGGAAAACGCATGCGGGTAGCGTTTGGCAAACTTGCGGTTCAGCCCCAC
>CAYGMX010000264.1:0-4746 GCA_964351055.1 uncultured Loktanella sp.
GCTGCATCAAGTGGTTCTGCACCATATCCCGCATTGCGCCGGACTTGTCATAATAGGCCCCGCGCCCACCGACACCGACGGTTTCGGACACCGTAATCTGAATGTGATCGACAAAGTGGTTGTTCCAAAGCGGTTCGAACAGGACGTTGCCAAAGCGGACGGCCATCAGGTTCTGGACAGTCTCTTTGCCCAGATAATGATCGATCCGGTAAATCTGGCTTTCATCGAAATGGGCGGCCAGTGTCTTGTTCAGGTCGCGCGCACTTTCAAGATCGCGGCCAAAGGGTTTTTCGACAACGATCCGGCTCGCTGCGTTGGCAATTCCATGGGTGTGCAGCCTTTCGGCCAAGTCACCAAAAAGCGAAGGTGCCACGGAAAAGTAGAAGGCTTGCACAACATCCTGCCGGACCAGTCCGGCCAATGCAGCCCAGCCACCCTCGCCTTTGGCGTCGATCGCGACATAGTCAAGTTGTTGAAGAAAGGCATCCAACCCCTTCTTATTATTTGATTCTTCGCCACCAAACTCTGCCACCGCTTCAGCAATCATCGCGCGGTAGCCTGCCTGATCCAGTTCAGAGCGCGCCGCACCGATAATACGCGACCCCGCTGGCATTTGCCCCGACAGGAACCGCCGGAAAAGCCCGGGCAGGATTTTGCGCCGGGCCAGATCGCCGGTGCCGCCAAAGATGATCAGATCGAATTCATCGACCGGAATGACGCGAGAAACCATAGTCAACTCCCCTATGGATGGTGCGTTAGCGCTAACGCGGCCTACCTACCCCGACTGTGCGGGCAAGTCTAGCACCGGAACGCCCTCAGGCCTCCAGTTCTGCGTCCCAATAGAGAAAATCCAGCCAGCTTTCGTGCAGGTGGTTGGGCGGGAATTTCCGCCCGACGTTGTGCAACTGCTCTGGCACAGGCCGCCGTGGCGGTTTGCGCAGGCTCATCCCGCATTGTTTGAGCGACCGAGACCCTTTGCGCAGGTTGCACGGTGAACAGGCCGCCACCACATTTTCCCAGCTTGTCACCCCGCCACTGGCGCGCGGGACCACATGGTCAAAGGTCAGATCGCCCTTGGCGCCGCAGTACTGGCAGCAAAAGGAATCGCGCAGGAAGAGGTTGAAGCGTGTGAATGCTACCTGCTTTTGCGGCTTCACATAATCCTTGAGCACGACAACTGAGGGAATCCGGATCGACGTGGACGGGCTGCGTACAACTTCGTCGTATTCGCTGACAATATCCACGCGATCAAGCCAAGCCGCCTTGACCGCTTCCTGCCATGGCCAAAGCGACAGCGGGTAGTATGACAAGGGCCGATAATCCGCATTCAGCACAAGCGCTGGATAGTGTTTGAGCGCGCCCGATGCCCGCACAAAGTCTGTTCTGAAATCCGTCTGCAGCATAACTCACATCCTAGAACGGCTGTGCGGGCTGCAGTCAGGGCGGCAATCCCGCATTCCTTGTTAAGGATGACTATATATGGCGTCAGAAATGTGACAACCCCCTACAATATGCGACAAAATGGAGGTTTTCGCCGCGCGACCCCCGCCCTACGCAACAGACGCAGAACGCCGCTCGCCCCTAGCTCATCCCAAAGCGGTCTTGCATGAACGCCAAAGCGACCGAAAGACCGTCCGGCGCGATGCCGTGGCCGGTGCCTTTCATGATATGGGCGAAAACCTCTGTCCATCCGGCCTCTTGCAGAGCCTCCGCCGCCTGCGGCAGTGATTGGGGAGGGACCACATCATCCATATCGCCATGAACCAGCAAGACCGCGGGGCGACTGAGGGCTTCATCGGCCAGAAGGTCTGGCTCCAGCAAGCGGCCGGAAAAGGCAACGATTCCCGCGATGGCGTCTTCCCTGCGGGGCACCACATGCAGCGCCATCATCGTACCTTGCGAAAATCCAAGAACGATCACCTGCTCAGGTAATAGGTCCTCGTCCACCATGATCCCGTCAAGAAAGGCATCAAGATCGGCGGCCGCGCGTTCCAGCCCTGCGCGGCTTTCTTCTTCGCTTGATCCGTCGATCCATGGAATGGGGAACCATTGCAGGCCCATTGGCGCGGCCATGCAGGCTTCTGGCGCATCGGGGGCAATGAAAAGTGTATCGGGCATATGTTCGCCCAAAGGGTCTGCCAGCCCGATCAAATCCGCGCCATTGGCCCCATAGCCATGCAGGAAAACCACGCAAGAGCGGATTTCGCCGGAGACCGGCTCGCGCCGTGTTGCTTCGAGTGCACGTGTCATCTGAGCCCTTCTGTTTGTTTGTGATGTTTGTAGTAGGCCCACATGATCCGCGCCGCAACCGACCGCCATGGCGACCAGTCCTGCGCCATTGCGCGAAAGTCACGTTCTTTTGGGCGGTCAGACAATTCAAAGATCAGCCTTGCGGACTCTTGTAGCGCCAGATCTCCGGGAGCGAAAACATCCGCACGGCCCAGCGAAAACATGGCATAAATCTCTGCCGTCCATGAACCGATACCCGTCACGGCGGTCAGTTTCGCAATTACCTCTGGCGTGGGCAAGTCGCGCAGGCGGTCATAGTCGATCTCCGCTTGCGCGAGCGCATGGGCATAGCGGGCTTTCTGGCGGCTTAACCCCAAATCGCGCAGTGTCTGTTCGGATGTGGCGGCCACTGCCGCAGGTGTGACCAAGCCCGCACCGGCCAACCTGCCCCAGATCGCATCAGCCGAAGCAATGCTGACCTGCTGGCCGATGATCGCGCTGAACACCGCCGCAAAGCCATCCGGTTTCAACCGCAAGGGCAGCGGCGGAAGGTCACCCATCACCGCGGCAAAACGCGGCTCTTGCAGGCAGAGCCACGCGCTGCCTTCGGCAAGGCATGCCTCGGAGAGGATCACACGCTCTATCACAGTGACCGCACCCAATGGAGCGCCGCATCAACGCTTTCGACCTTTGGCCATTGCCCCAAAGCAGGCCGCGCCAGCATCAAGACCGGAATACCCAAATGCCGCGCGGCGGTCAGTTTGGTGCGACTGGCGGCACCGCCTGCGTTCTTCACAATCAGCCAATCCACGCCAAGCTGCTGGAACAGGGCCTCTTCATCTGCGACCGAAAACGGCGGACGCCCCACCAGAAAGCGCCCACCCGCAAAAGGAAACGGCTGCGTCGGCGGGTCGATCTGCCGGCAGATCACCGTGCGGCCTTCCAGATTGGCAAAGCGCATCAGCGTCTGGCGCCCCGTTCCAAGAAAAACCACCGCATCAGGTGCGATATGGCGCGCGGCCTCTTCTTCGCTGGCAATTTCGATCCATCTGTCGCCAGGTTCCCTTACCCACGGGGGCCGCAGGTATTGCATAAAAGGAAGTCCCCTACCCGCGCAAATCCGCGCCGTGCGTACCGTGATCCGATCCGCGTACGGATGGGTTGCATCGAGCACTGCGCTGATGCGGTGCTGGTCGAGATAGGCCAGAAACCCTGCTTCCCCGCCAAATCCGCCGATCCGGGTCGGTACGCCTTGTGGCGCCGGCGACCGCGTGGCGCCGGCCAAAGACATGATGGTATCGGTCCCTTCCAGTTGATCCGCGATGCGGCGCGCCTCTCCGGTGCCACCCAGTATGAGCAGGGTCACGCGCCTGCCCTCGCAATGATGCGTCCGGTGCGATCAATTATCACAATGTCAAAGGCCATCTCTGGCAGGCCAAAGCGGTCCTTGACTTGTGCAAGGGCTGCTGCGGCAATCGCCTGCGCCAGTGCAGGCCCCGCCATCTGGTACGCATCCAGCGCGGTATTGGCGCTGGCCAGTCGCGGATCATCCATCAGGCGGGCCAATTCCGCGAAATCCACCTGCGAGCGCGCCGAATGCAGATCCACCGCACCCTGTGCGAGTTTGGTGATCTTGCCGATCCCGCCCCCGATGGTGACACGCGAGACCGGATGTTTCACCAGATATTTGAGCATCCCACCGGCAAAGTCGCCCATATCCAACATCGCATGATCCGGCAGGCCATAAAGGGCCTGCACCGCCTTTTCCGAAGTGGCACCTGTACATCCCGCCACATGGGCCAGCCCATCGGCGCGGGCCACATCGATGCCACGGTGGATCGACGCGATCCATGCCGCACAACTGAAGGGGCGGACAACACCCGTCGTCCCGAGAATTGACAGCCCTCCCGTGATCCCAAGTCGCGGGTTCCATGTCTTGAGCGCCAGTTCCTGCCCGCCGGGGACAGACACCTTGATGGTCACATCAGGTGGCTGACCGTATTGGGCGGCAAGTTCGGTCACAACCTGCGTCATCATCTGGCGCGGCACCGGATTGATGGCCGGTTCACCCACGCCGATCGGCAAGCCTGCCTTGGTCACTTTGCCCACCCCGTCACCAGCCTCAAATACAACGCCGCCTTGCGATGCACAGACAGTGACCACAATCAGGGCACCATGTGTGACATCAGGATCATCGCCCGCATCCTTCGTGATCCCGACGCGCGCCCAGCCTTTACCCACCTCGGCCAGCGCCAGCGGAAAGACAGGCGTTTCACCACGGGGCAGCGTGATTCCCACTTCGGCCGGAAAAACACCACCCCATAGCCGGATCAGCGCCGCTTTGGTTGCAGCGGTCGCGCAAGCGCCCGTGGTCCAGCCGCGGCGCAACTCTTTGGTGGGTGCCTTTGTCATCAACGCGACGATAGGCAGGTGCGACAATGACGGCAATCCGCAATCACGCGTCGTTTGCCACCTTTCCAAGGACAGATCGGGGCGGCATAAAGGGGGCATGAGTAC
>CAYGMX010000265.1:0-2286 GCA_964351055.1 uncultured Loktanella sp.
GCTCATCGGCGCTCTGCCGGGCACCGAGTTCACGAAGGAAGAGCTGATGGCGCTGTGTGACGCTGCCGGTGTGACCGTGATCGAGGATTGCGCCCATACGATGGGCGCGGCATGGAATGGTGTGCCCAGTGGCCGTTGGGGGCGGTTCGGCTGCTATTCCACCCAGACCTACAAGCATATCAATTCCGGCGAAGGCGGTTTTCTGGTCTGTGACGGGGCCGAGGATATGGCCCGCGCGATCATGCTGTCGGGCAGCTATATGCTGTTTGAAAAGCACCGCGCCGCGCCGCCGGTCGAAACTTTTGCGCAGATCAAATATGACACGCCCAATATCTCTGGCCGGATGGATAACCTGCGTGCGGCGATCCTGCGCCCGCAGTTGCGCAAGCTGAAAGAACAGGGCGAGAAATGGAACGCCCGCTATCGGGTTCTTGAACAGGGGCTTGCCGATACTCCCGGTCTGCGCCTGATTGCGCGGCCTGCTGCGGAACAGTTCGTGGCCTCGTCGTTCCAGTTTTTGCTGCTGGATTGGGACAAGGCGGCGGTGGGCGCGGTGCTGGCCCGTTGCGCTGCCCGTGGGGTAGAGCTGAAGTGGTTCGGCGGCGCAGAACCCAAGGGGTTTACCTCGCGCTATGACAGTTGGCGCTATGCGCCGTCTGCGCCGATGCCTGCATCCGACAGGGTGTTGGCAGGCATCATCGACATGCGCCTGCCGTTGACCTTCTCTCTGGAGGACTGCGCGCTGATCACAAGGATCATCAGGGCCGAGGTGTCAGCCGTCTATCAAGGGCAAGCCGCGGCCGAGTAGCAAAGCGAGGACAGAATGGCGACATCTGATTTTGACTGGCATGCCGCAGCTTTGACCCCCGAAACCATTGTGACCGAGAACTACCGGACGACGCAGAACATGCGCCGCTTCGTGCGTGCCTCTGTGCCCGGTTTCACCTTTTCTCGCCCGTTCATGGCATGGATTCGTGAAAATACCGGCATCACACTGGCAGAGGTCGTGGCCGAAGCGCAGCGGTGCAACGCGGAAAAATGACTCGACAGTGATCGCATTGCGGTCATATTAATGAACAAGCGTTCAATTAAACGAAAGCGGACCCATGTTTCATGCCTCGATGACCTTCGATCTGGGAGATGACGTCAACGCCCTGCGCGATATGGTCCATGCATGGGCGCAAGAGCGGATCAAGCCGATGGCCGCCGACATTGACCGCCAGAACCTGTTTCCTGCGGGTCTTTGGCGGGAAATGGGCGATCTGGGTCTGCTGGGGGTGACCGTGGACGAAGCCTTTGGCGGGGCGGGCATGTCCTATCTGGCCCACACCGTCGCGGTCGAGGAAATCGCCCGCGCCAGTGCTTCGGTCAGCTTGTCTTACGGGGCCCATTCCAATCTTTGCGTGAACCAGATCAAGCTGAACGGGTCGGAGACCCAAAAGGCGAAATACCTGCCGCACCTGATATCCGGCGATCATGTCGGCGCTTTGGCCATGTCAGAGGCGGGGGCGGGGTCTGATGTGGTGTCAATGACCCTGCGGGCGGAAAAGCGCAACGACCACTACCGCCTGACCGGTAACAAATACTGGATCACCAACGGGCCGGATGCCGACACGCTGGTGGTCTATGCCAAGACCGATCCCGATGCGGGATCAAAGGGGATCACGGCTTTCATAATCGAAAAGGACATGACCGGTTTCACCACCTCGCCGCATTTCGACAAGCTGGGGATGCGCGGGTCCAACACGGCAGAGCTGATCTTTGACGATGTGGCGGTGCCTTTCGACAACGTGCTGGGCGAGGAGGGCCGTGGCGTGCGCGTGCTGATGTCGGGGCTGGATTATGAACGCGTCGTGCTGGCGGGCATCGGGCTGGGGATCATGGCCGCCTGTCTGGACGAGGTGATGCCCTATGTGAGCAGCCGCAAACAGTTCGGTGAGCCGATCGGGAATTTCCAACTGATGCAGGGCAAACTGGCGGATATGTATACGGCCATGAATTCCGCCCGTGCCTATGTCTACGAGGTTGCGCGCGCCTGTGATCGTGGCACAGTGACACGGGCTGATGCGGCGGCCTGCTGCCTTTATGCTTCCGAAGTAGCAATGAAACAGGCGCATCAGGCGGTACAGGCGATGGGTGGGGCAGGGTTTTTGGCAGATGCACCTGTCGCGCGGCTGTTTCGTGATGCCAAGCTGATGGAAATCGGGGCGGGGACATCGGAAATCCGGCGCATGCTGGTGGGGCGCGAGATGATGGAGGCGATGGGATGAGAGTGATTGCGCTGGC
>CAYGMX010000265.1:2296-4732 GCA_964351055.1 uncultured Loktanella sp.
CAGAGTTTCGACGCCGCGCCGCTGTTGCAGGCCGACGGCGCGGCACTGACTGCGACATTGACGGACGAATGTGTCAACGCACTCGTGGACCGTGACCCAACGGCGCTTGTGACCGCTGCAGCACGTGACTGCATCGGGTTAAGCGCGGACAGCGCCGCTGCTGATCCCGTAACAGGTGCCAGACTGGAAGAACGCTACTGGCAATGGCGGATCGCACAGAATTATCAGGGTCTGGCGGCATGGGTGGCCGATAAACCGCAAACAGAGCAGATTGACAGTCTGCGTGCCTCCGTCGCCAATCCTGCGGCGGCAACGGCAAATGTCCCGCTGGAATGTGCCCTGCGTGTGGGGCAACAAAATATGCCCCGGACAGCCGCCAAAGACACCGCCCGCTGCGAGATGCGCGAAACGGCGCTGATTGCGCTCGAGCTTGAATTCACGGTCCGGCAAGCCTGCCAAGACCCAGGAACGGGGGCCTTTGCCGCCTTCTGCGGGCAGGACACGCAATAATGCGGGGGCTGTACCTTTTCTTGCCTCTGGCAGGGCTGGTCGGCTATGCGGCCTACCTCGGCCTGCAGGCGGGGCAGGTCCCGTCCGAAACCGAGATCATCAACCGCTATGCCGCCGCGTATCTTGCGACCGCGCCGGACGGGGCCAGCCTGACCGACTGTGCGGCAACCACACATCCCGATGAAAGTATCCGTATGGTCATCAACTGCGCGCACGCCAGCGGGCTGACGACCACTTATTTTGTGGGCCTGCGCGGGCAGGCGATGCCTGAACCGCAGGGACCATCGATATGACAGACCGCGCCTTGCACGAGGCTGCTTTGGCCGAGGTCGCCGCCGCCGCGGCATGGGCTGCCGCAGGTGGCGGCGAGAGCGCGCGCGCGCGCCATCTGTCACGCGGCAAGATGCTGCCGCGCGACCGTGTCGCCAACCTGCTTGATCCCGGCAGTCCGTTTCTGGAAATCGGGGCCACAGCAGCGCATGGTTTGTATGACGGAGCAGCGCCCTGTGCGGGCGTCATTGCGGGCGTGGGTCTGGTGCAGGGGGCGCAGGTCATGGTGGTCTGCAACGATGCCACCGTTAAAGGCGGCACCTATTATCCGATGACCGTAAAAAAGCACCTGCGCGCACAGGAAATCGCGCAAAGCTGCCGGCTGCCCTGCATCTATCTGGTCGATAGCGGCGGTGCGAACCTGCCCAATCAGGACGAGGTCTTCCCCGACCGCGACCACTTCGGCCGGATCTTTTACAATCAGGCGCAGATGTCCGCGATGGGTATTCCGCAGATTGCGGTGGTGATGGGGTCCTGCACGGCGGGCGGGGCCTATGTGCCCGCGATGGCCGATGTGTCGATCATCGTGCAAGGTCAGGGCACGATCTTTCTGGCAGGCCCGCCCTTGGTCAAGGCCGCAACAGGCGAGGTTGTCAGCGCCGAGGAGCTTGGCGGCGGCGATGTGCACACACGCCTGTCCGGTGTCGCGGACTATCTGGCCGAGGATGACGCCCACGCGCTGGCGCTGGCGCGGCAGGCAGTGGCCTCTTGTGCTTTGGATAAATCCATATCTGTCAATCGCTTGTCGCCCGAACCTCCGGTTCTTGACCCTGCGACCCTGTTCGATGTGGTGCCTGCTGATCTGCGCACGCCCTATGACATCCGCGAGGTGATCCGGAGGGTTGTGGACGGATCGCGTTTTGACGAATTCAAGGCGCGGTTTGGCGAAACGCTGGTCTGCGGGTTTGCCCATATCGACGGTTGGCCATGCGGGATCATCGCCAACAACGGCGTGCTGTTTTCGGAAAGCGCGCAAAAGGGCGCGCATTTCGTGGAGCTGTGCAGCCAGCGCAAGATACCTTTGGTCTTTTTGCAGAATATCACCGGTTTCATGGTAGGCCGGAAATACGAAAACGAAGGCATTGCACGGCACGGGGCCAAGATGGTGACAGCAGTGGCCACAACGAAGGTGCCCAAGATCACAATGGTTGTGGGCGGGTCCTTTGGTGCGGGAAATTATGGCATGGCAGGAAGGGCTTACAGCCCTCAGTTCATGTGGTCATGGCCGACGTCACGCATTTCGGTTATGGGCGGCGAACAGGCGGCAGGCGTGCTGGCCACGGTCAAGCGTGACGCGATCGAACGCAGTGGCGCGGAGTGGTCGGCACAGGATGAGGCCTCCTTCAAGCAACCCACCATCGACATGATCGCACAGCAATCGCACCCGCTTTATGCCTCTGCACGCCTCTGGGATGACGGGATCATCGACCCGCGCAAATCCCGCGAGGTGCTGGCGCTGTCGCTGGCCGCGGCCTGCAACGCCCCGATAGAGGAGACACGTTTCGGCGTGTTCCGGATGTGATGTTCACAAAAATCCTCATCGCCAACCGTGGCGAGATTGCCTGCCGGATCATCCGCACGGCGCGTGCGATGGGG
>CAYGMX010000266.1:0-4719 GCA_964351055.1 uncultured Loktanella sp.
ATGTAAAAAACATTTACATTTTCTCTTGCGCGATGGGCCAACACCTCCAATATCTGTCATGTGAAAAGCATTCACATCAACCCTGAGAGATACGAAGGAGCCACCCATGAACACCGCTACCACCGATTCCCCGATGGCAATGGATCATCGCCCCGGTTTTTTTGCCCGTGCTGAATCTTGGCTTGACGAACGCGGCAAGGGCGCATGGATCGCCGCCATGGTTGTCAGCTTTATTCTCTTCTGGCCAATCGGCCTTGCCCTTCTGGCTTACATGATCTGGAGCAAACGCATGTTCAATTCTTCCTGCAAATCAATGTCCTACCGCAGCGCCCGTCACTTGGGCCAATCATCCGGCAATAGTGCGTTTGACGCCTACAGGGCCGAAACCCTGCGCCGTCTGGAAGAAGAGCAAGGTAATTTCGAAGCCTTCCTCAAGCGTCTGCGCGATGCCAAGGACAAGGCAGAGTTCGACCAGTTCATGAACGACCGCGCAAAGATGACCGAAAGCCAAGACACCGGCCCCGCCACTGCTTGATGCGCGGCTGATCGGGTGGCCCTTTTTGCGGGGGCCACCGCCCTTTCTGACCTGCAGTTCACACCATCAGATGCCAAGCCTGAAATGCTACTTTGACTCATGGCCTGAACTGATCCGGCCTTTGTTAACCCTGCGACCTCCGGGGGGCTTGGCGTAAGGTAAATCGATTGTTAAGCTTCCGAAAATATCTCGGATCAGCCTATGCGCCACACGCTTCCTATTGCTCCGCAGTTCTATGTGACTGCACCACAACCCTGCCCGTACCTTGCCGGACGGATGGAGCGGAAGCTTTTTACGGCCCTGCAGGGCGAAATGGCTGCAAAACTGAATGATTCCCTGTCAAAACAAGGCTTCCGCCGGTCGCAGAATGTGCTTTATCGCCCCTCCTGCGCAGAGTGTTCTGCCTGCATGTCAGCCCGCATCAACGTCTCGCGGTTCAGCCCAAGCCGAAGCCAGCGCAGGGTGGAAAAACGCGCGCTTCACCTTGACCGCAGGGCGACCTCACCTTGGGCGACAGAAGAGCAGTATAACCTCTTTCGCGAATATCTGGACGGGCGGCATGCCACCGGCGGGATGGCGGATATGGATATGTTCGAATTTGCCGCGATGGTCGAGGAAACACCGATCCGGTCCCGCCTGATCGAATATAGCGATGCGGACGCGCTGCATGCCGTCTGCCTGACCGATATCCTCGATGACGGATTGTCCATGGTCTATTCCTTCTTTGACCCCGCGCTCGAAAAGCTGTCGCTGGGCACATATGTTATCCTTGACCACATCAGGATCGCGAAAGAGCTGGACCTGCCCTATGTCTATCTGGGCTATTGGGTGCCAGGCAGCCCCAAGATGGGTTACAAGGCCAAATTCGAAGGGCTGGAGGTCTACCGCAATGGTGTCTGGAGTCCCTTGGGCGACCCGTCCCAATATAGTGCGGATGTTCATCCGCTTTTGAATGATCCGATTGCAGAGCAAGTCGCGCGGATCAATCTGCCTGACGGGCGCAACTGATCCCGCATCACGCATCGGGCACAACGCAAAAGGGCGGCACATTGGCGTGCCGCCCTTTGTTTTTGTCGATGCCTGTCGCTTAGTTCAGCAGGTTCGGCACGATGGTGACGACGCTCGGGAAGAACGCCAGCAGCAAAAGCGCCCCGACCTGAATCCCGATGAACGGCATGACCCCGCGATAAATCTGCCCTGTCGTGATCGATTTTGGTGCGACCCCGCGCAAGTAGAACAGCGCGAAACCGAATGGCGGCGTCAGGAACGACGTTTGCAGGTTTACCGCAATCATGATCGTGACCCACTTGGGGTCAAAAGTACCCCCATAGATCACCGGCCCCACAATCGGGATCACGATGTAGATGATCTCGAGGAAGTCGAGCACAAAGCCCAACACAAAGAGCACCAGCATCACCAGCAGGAACACGGTCCATTCATTGTCGAACGACCGCAAGAACTGCTGGATATAGTGTTCACCACCGAAAGAGATCAGAACGAGGTTGAGCAACTGCGACCCGATCAGGATAGTAAAGACCATCGACGTCACTTTGGCTGTCTCGCGTACGACCGGCGCCAGAACACCGCCCGCGATCAGGATCCAGCAGGACCACAGCAAGCCGAACATCGCAAAGAGGAAGCTGGCGAAAGCCACCAGATAGGCAACGCGGTTTTCAAACAGCACGACCTCTTGGCCAAGCCGCAAATCAAAATTGCCGCCGATCACCAGCATGATGACAATCGCCGCAGCGGTCATCAGCACGACATTCCCCGAAAGCCCCTGATCCTTGCGCTTGCGGTAGGCCGCCAGCAGGATCGCACCACCCGCACCCAAAGCCGCCGCAGGTGTCGGATTGGTGATCCCGCCAAGGATGGACCCCAGCACCGCAACGATCAGCACGAGCGGTGGAAAGACCACCCGCAGGATTTCGTTTTGCGCAAGATACCCCACCGCAGGCCGCAGCCCAAGATAGGTCACCGCCAGCGGGATAATCATGATCAGCGTTGTCGTGCCCGGTGTTGTCAGCGGAGAGACAAAGACAATATCCGCCAGCAAGATCAAACCGACCCCGATCGACCCTAGAATGAGCGGGCGATGGTCCGCACTGGGCGCAACACCCCGCGCAAGCGCAAGCATGAGACCCAGAAAGACGGCAAGCACCGCAATGCCTGTACCGATGGGAGGTGCATTCTCGACGGCCTCCAAGACAAGGGCCGCGCGTTCCTCGGGGGTCAGCTCGCGTGATGCTGTCGCCCCGCCGGATGCTTCGATCGCCGCCTGCTGGGCCACGGCTGTTTCCCAAGCTTCGGTGCCGTGCAATTCGATCATCGAGGCCTGACATTCTTCTCCAACCCGCGTCCGTAGTGATGCGCTTTCACTGGCATCGGTGAAGCTGTCAACAAGAACGGACTGCGACCCAAGCAGGTTTGTCTGCGCCATACCCAATGCCAGACCGATAATTGCGACAGGCACGGCAAGGAACCATGTAAAGCCTTCGTTGCGCGTGATGACCTCGCGGCTTGCGCCATCGGCAAACTGCACCGGCGGGGCCTTGCTTGGATTGATCAGCGCAAAGACAAAGGCATAGCCGGCGTAAAGCACCGCAAGCAGGATACCCGGCAGCAAGGCCGCCTGAAACAAGGTACCGACCGAAAGAACCGCCGGAGAGCCCAGATAGGTCAGCGCATCGGTACAGCCTGCCAGTTGCGCGCGGTTTTCCTGCGCTGCGGAATAGATGTCACCGGCCAATGTGCCCAGCAGAACGATCACGATCGAGGGCGGAATGATCTGCCCCAATGTGCCCGAGGCCGCGATCACACCCGTCGACAGTTCGGCAGAATATCCGTTCTTGAGCATGGTCGGCAGGGCCAGCAGACCCATTGTCACAACGGTTGCACCCACGATGCCGGTTGATGCGGCAAGGAATGCGCCCACGATGACGATGGAAACCGCCAGACCGCCTGGCAACGGCCCGAACACCTTAGCCATCGAGGTCAGCAGTTCATCGGCAATGCGCGAGCGTTCCAGAACGATCCCCATCATGACGAACATCAACACCGCAAGCAGCGTTTCAATCGACTGCCCCGCCAGAACCCTTTCGTTCATCCGGTTGACCATAAAGCCAATATTCCGGTCCAGTGCGACTTCCCATCCGTTGGGGAAAAGCGGCCCTTCATAGCGTGGCAGTTCGGGGTATCGGAAGACCGAAATGGTCTCTTGTCGCACGCCGCTGTTGACCAGTTCCCTGAACTCGGGAGAGCTTGAATCAACCGCCGCATGGACCAGGATGCCGGCGCTATCCAGCCCCGCAATGATCGCAAAAGAGATTACAGCAGAGCCCATAATCGCAAAGGCCACAGGGAAACCGGACAGGATCCCCGCAAAGAGCGTCAGAAAGACGATAAGAATACCGACTTCGATGCCATCTAGTCCGAAAAGCATATTTCTACCGCCCTACTTTAGTGGATGTCTGCGACAAGTTCGGCGGTTGGATCGCCAAGCTGGTCTTTATCAAGGTACTTTCCTTCGCTCTCTGGGCCTTCTTTCCATTCCAGATAGGACCGGTAGAAGAAGGCGACCGCTTGCAACATCACCATCAGGGCAAATGTCACCAGCAGGACTTTGAAAAGAAAGTAGGCGTTAAAGCCGTTTGGCGAAAAGCCGATTGTTTCGATATTCCAGCGCAAGGCGCGGGCCTTTGTGAGCAAACGGTCCAGCGTATCGGAGGCCGAAGGGTTCGGCACCACAAGGTGCCGCCACAAGAAGAACCAGCCGTAAAGCCAGATAATGATCGCGCCGGGCAGCATAAAGACCATACAGCCAAACATGTCGATCACGCGCTTGGCGCGGTAGCTGACGACCGAATAAACAAGGTCAACGCGCACATGACCGCCCTGCACAAACGTGTAGGCCGCGCAAAGGCAGACGATGATGGCGTTGTAGAATTTCAACTCTTCGGACCACCAGCTCACGTCTTTGGTAAATGTCACCCCAAAGCCAAGGCTGATTTCGGCCACTGCAAAGACGCGCTGCATAAAGATGATGACGATCTGCTGCAAGACCATCAGCAAACCGGCCCAAGCGGCAAAGCGGCCCACGACATTTGCAAAGCCTTCCAGCCCGCGCACGCAGCCCCACATAAAACGGTTATAAATCAATCCGATACCTGTCACGACGAGGAACA
>CAYGMX010000267.1:0-4719 GCA_964351055.1 uncultured Loktanella sp.
CCCGCCAAGCGGCGGCTAGGACTTGCGCGCGCGGTTTTGAGGGCCTCTCATCAACCCGCGGCGGAAGCTGGCGCGCTGCAAATCTTTCTGGAAGTAGCCGAAGACAACATGCCCGCGCAGGCGCTCTATCGCGCCGAAAATTACCGCCAAGTCGGGCGCCGACCCGGTTATTTCCTGCCCAAAAACGCAGCACCGGTCGCAGCCCTTGTGCTGCGTAAAGACCTGAAAACGGACTGACCCAACGTCAACCCGTGGATAAGTCACGATTCATGGGCCTAACCCGCAACGAACCGCCAAAAAGCTGTTGATCTTCCCTGCAAGGCAAGGCCTTATCTGTTGATGACCCGACAAAAGATCGGCTCGATCATTTAACAGAGGGGGCGCGCAAAGCGCCCGCATAAACCTCGCTTCACGACCTGGGAGAAAAAATATGACCCTTATGCAAAAATTTCTTGGCGCATCTGCTGCCCTTGCCCTGACAGCTGGTACAGCGGTTGCAGACCCTGCAATCCTGTTCGATCTTGGCGGCAAGTTTGACAAATCCTTCAACGAAAGCGCCTATAACGGTGCAGAGCGTTGGGCGACTGAGACCGGCGGCACCTATGCCGAAGTCGAAATCCAGTCCGACGCGCAGCGCGAACAGGCGATCCGCCGCTTTGCCGAATCCGGCGCAAACCCGATCGTTATGGCTGGCTTCTCTTGGGCCACACCATTGGCTGAAGTCGCAGCCGACTATCCGGACACCAAGTTCACAATCATCGACATGGTTGTTGACGCGCCAAACGTCCGTTCTGTTGTGTTCAACGAGCATGAAGGGTCTTACCTTGTCGGCATGATGGCTGCGATGGCCTCCGAAACTGGCACAGTATCCTTTGTCGGTGGCATGGACATTCCCTTGATCCGCAAATTCGCATGTGGCTATGCACAGGGCGTTAAGGCCGTGAACGCGGATGCTACCGTTATCGCCAACATGACAGGCACAACACCTGCCGCATGGAACGATCCGGTGAAAGGTTCCGAGCTGACACTGGCCCAGATCAGCCAAGGCTCTGATGTTGTCTTTGCGGCCGCTGGCGGCACAGGCGTTGGCGTTCTGCAAACCGCTGCGGACGAAGACATCCTGTCGATCGGCGTGGACGCCAACCAGAATTACCTGCACCCAGGTGAAGTTCTGACATCCATGCTCAAGCGCGTTGATAACGCCGTTTACGAGGCATTCTCGCAAGGCGAGATGCTGGAAACCGGCTTTAACGTGATGGGCGTGTCGAACGAAGGCGTCGGCTATGCTCTTGACGAATTCAATGCAGACCTCGTGTCAGCCGAGATGCAAGCGGCTGTTGACGCAGCAGCGGCTGATATCGCATCGGGCGCACTGGTTGTGCATGACTATTCCAGCGACGAAAGCTGCCCAGCGCTCGACTTCTAAGTTGATGCATAGGCCATAACACCAAGGCCGCGCAGAGAAATCCGCGCGGTCTTTTGCGTTTCAAAGACAGGTGCCCCGATGACCGAAGTAGCCCCCGCCATTGAGCTGAAAGGCATCTCAAAGGCCTTTGGCCCTGTTCAAGCCAACAAGGATATTTCGATCCGCGTGATGCCTGGCACGATCCACGGGATCATCGGGGAAAACGGGGCGGGCAAATCGACGCTGATGTCGATCCTCTACGGTTTTTACAAGGCCGACAAAGGCGAGATTTATATCGCGGGCAAGAAAACCGCGATCCCCGACAGTCAGGCCGCGATTGCCGCAGGCATCGGGATGGCGGCCCAGCACTTCAAGCTGGTTGAAAACTTTACTGTGCTCGAAAACGTGCTGCTAGGTGCCGAAGACAGCAGCCTGTTGCGCCCCTCGCTGGCCCGCGCGCGCCGCGAATTGAAGAACCTCGCGGAAGAGTACGAATTGAACGTCGATCCTGACGCCTTGATCGAAGAGGTCGGCGTGGGGATGCAACAGCGGGTTGAAATCCTCAAGGCGCTTTACCGCAAAGCCGACATTCTGATCCTCGACGAACCCACCGGTGTGCTGACCCCTGCCGAGGCTGACCACCTGTTCCGCATCCTTGAAAACCTCAAGCGGGAAGGCAAAACCATCATCCTGATCACGCACAAACTGCGCGAGATCATGGAGATCACCGATACCGTCAGCGTCATGCGCCGCGGCGAGATGACGGCGACCGTCAAGACCGCGGAACCGAGCCCGCCCGCGTTAGCCGCACTCATGGTCGGGCGCAAAGTGCTGCTGCGTGTCGAGAAAGCCCCCCCGACCATCGGGCGCAAGATTCTAGAGGTTAAGAACCTCAATGTGACCGACAGCAAAGGGGTGCATCGGGTCAAAGGCGTAAGTTTTGATGTCCACGCCGGAGAAATCCTTGGGATTGCAGGTGTCGCGGGGAACGGCCAGTCGGAACTGCTCGAGGTGCTGGGCGGCTATGAAAAGGCCACTGGGTCGATCAAGGTGAACGGCGCAGAAATCGACCTGACCGGTGCGCATTCGGACGGGCAAAGCAGGCGTGCGCGCGGGATCAGCCATGTGCCCGAAGACCGGCAGCGCGAAGGGCTGATCATGGATTTTCAGGCGTGGGAAAACACCGCGTTCGGTTATCATCATGATGCCGCTTACCAGCGCTCAAAGCTGTTCATGGACAACGCCGCCATCCGCAAGGATACCGAAGGGAAAATGGCCCGTTTCGACGTGCGCCCGCCCGATCCAAGCCTTGCCGCCAAGAGCTTTTCCGGCGGCAACCAGCAAAAAATAGTGCTCGCCCGCGAGATCGAACATAACCCCGATTTGCTGTTGATCGGCCAACCCACACGGGGCGTGGACATCGGCGCCATCGAATTCATCCACCAGCAGATTGTTGCACTTAGGGATCAGGGCAAAGCAATTTTGTTGGTTTCCGTGGAGTTGGAAGAGATTTTGTCGCTCTCGGACCGGATTGCCGTTATGTTTGACGGAAAAATGATGGGCGAGCGGATGCCTCAAGAAACGAATGAAAAAGAACTCGGGCTGTTGATGGCAGGCATGACAACCGAGCCGGACGGACCGATACATGCGGCTATCGAAGCCAACCTTGCATTTGCGGGCGGTGACGCCAGCAAGGAGGTCTGACAGATGGACGTGATGCCAAAGTGGGCTGATGTGATCCTGATCCCTCTGATCTCGATCCTGCTTGCGGCTATTCTGTCTGCGCTCGTGATCCTTGCAATCGGTGAAAACCCTTGGAAAGCGCTTCAGCTGATGGTGGATGGGGCCTTGGGGTCGACCTATGGCTGGGGCTATACGCTTTACTACGCAACCAATTTTATTTTCACCGGCCTGGCCGTTTCCATCGCGTTTCATGCACGGATGTTCAATATCGGCGGCGAAGGGCAGGCGGTTCTGGGCGGCTTGGGCGTGGCTTTGGCCTGCCTTTACATCCCTTGGCCGCATTGGACGCTGGCGCTGCTTGGCGCCTCGCGCATGGCGGCGCGGTTCGGGGCAGCATGGGCGGCGATCCCTGCCTTCTTGCAGGCAAAACGCGGCAGCCACATCGTGATTACCACGATCATGTTCAACTTTATCGCTGCGGCCTTGCTGAACTATCTGCTGATTGGTGCACTCAAGGTACCCGGCTCTATGGAACCGGCCACCGCCAAATTTCCAGAAGCCACGCATCTGCCGTCCTTTCAGGACATGTTCAACTTTGGCGACACCACGTTTTTCAGAGGGGCGCCTGCCAATATCACCTTCTTTGTCGGACTTGCGGCCTGTGTCGCACTTTGGGCGCTGATCTGGAAAACGCGGCTTGGCTATGAAATCCGGTCCTTTGGACACTCGGAATCAGCCGCGAAATATGCGGGCATCAGCCCGACAAAAATTATCATGGTTGCCATGCTCATCTCGGGCGCTCTTGCCGGCATGATGGCCATCAACAACGTACAGGGCGAGGCCGAACGGCTGGTCCTGAACGCAGTGGAGGGGGCGGGCTTTATCGGCATCGCCGTCGCGCTGATGGGGCGCAGCCATCCTTTCGGGGTATTGCTGGCGGCCCTTCTTTTCGGCTTTCTATATCAAGGCGGCGCAGAACTCGCCCTATGGACGTCGATCCCCCGTGAGTTGATTATCGTAATACAGGCATTGGTAATCCTCTTCACGGGCGCACTGGATAACATGGTGCGCATGCCGCTCGAGCGGCTATTCCTGGCAATGAGGAGAGCAAGAACATGACAAAAGGACCTTTCAAGATAGGTGTCGACGACGACACCGGCGCAGACCTAGGCTTTGTGCTCAGTTGTCTGGCACTTGGCATGATCTCGATGGAAGAACTCCACCAATGGGTTCACCATGTGATTGACCAAACACCCGGCGGCAATGTCCCCCCGCATCTGGTGGCACTTCTGTCGCTTCAGAAACCGACAAGTGTGCTAATGCCCAGCGAAAGCGTGATGCCCCGCGTCCCGCATGATCCGTTCATCACCGATGAAAGGTTCGACGCCATGCTTGGGCTGCAATTCTTCCTGCGGCGTGACCGGACCCAAGCGGTCGAGATCACGCAAGCGCAGGCCGAAGCCGCCTTGCGGCGCAATCCAGAGGTTGCGGACCGTTTCTTTGATCTCTTCCCCTTCCTGATGGAGAAAGCCGCCTAAATGGACTTTGCGACCCTTCTGCAAATGCTGGACGCCACGATGCGTCTGGCAACCCCGCTTTTGCTGGCCTGTCTTGCGGGCCTCTATTCAGAG
>CAYGMX010000268.1:0-4674 GCA_964351055.1 uncultured Loktanella sp.
CACAAACACCCACAACCGGCACACCCGCAGCAAACAGATCGCGCGCATGATCCAGCGCGTTGGCAAAAAACGTGTCTGCCCGATCCACACGGTCCACGCGGCCATGCACCTGCGCGCCCAGCACGTTTGCGACCCGATGGGCCGTTGCCTCGCCCGCACGGGACAAGGCCAGAACAACGGGTTTCACAGCCATGGATCAGCACCTTTGGTCAACAGGATCATCGAAAAATAGGGTGCCGTCGGGGGGGCGTCTGCCAAAGGCAGAACCACCTCTTCGGGCAGGGTGGCGCGTTCGACATAGACAGCCGATCCCGTCAGGCCCAGCCCGTCAATCACAGCGCGTATCTTGGGCAGATGGCGGCCCACCTTCATGATCACAACGCTTTCGGCCCCTTCGATGCGGGTGCGCAGTTCGTCCTGCGGCAAGGGACCGGGCAGAACGGTCAGCCGTTCATTGCGGGCCGCAAGCGGCATCCCCGCACGGGCGGCACAGGCGGTCACTGACGTCACACCGGGTACAACCTCGACACGGTAACGGCCCGACAATCGCGCGAAAAGATACATGAAAGAGCCGTAAAAGAACGGATCGCCCTCGCAAAGGCAGACAACATCCTGACCTGCATCAAGGGCTGCGGCGATCTCGGCGGCCCCTTTGTCATAAGCTGCTTGCGCGGGGGCGCGTGCAACAGTCATCGGTACGTCCATCACGATCTCCTGCACATCCGGCGTAATCAGGTCCGCTGCAATCGCCCGCGCAAAACTCGCCGCCCCGGCAAGCGTCGGATAGGCGACAACGCTGGCCCCTTCGATTAACCGCGCGGCCCGCAGTGTCATCAGGTCAGGCGCACCCGGCCCAAGGCCAACGCCATAAAGCACGCCGGTCATGCCGCCATCCCGTCTTCTTTCGAGCTCAAATATCCCCGCCGGAGGCATCCTGTCATCGCTTCACAAGGCTCCATTGGGTGACGGGCATCGACGGTCGCCACCCTGTCATCCGGCCCACAGGCTCTGCCCGATGCACCGAGAGTTTCACCAGATCACCGCCATATTGCTTATGCAGCGCAATCAGTTCGGCCTCGCTTTCAAGCGTCACCGCATTGGCGACAAGTCGGCCCAAAGGCCGCAAAGCCGCCAATGCCGCATCAAAGGTTTCGCGGCTCAGGCCACCCCCGATGAAAATCGCATCGGGTGATGGCAAGCCGTCCAAAGCAGCAGGCACCATGCCGTCGATCAATTCCAGCTTGGGGGCACCGAGCGCCAGCGCATTGGCCGCCGCCATAGCCCGCCTGTCTGCACGCGGTTCAATGCCGATTGCGCGGGCATAGCGCGCCGCGCGCATCCATTCGATTGCAACCGAACCACAGCCGGTGCCGATATCCCACAAAAGCGCCCCGCGCATCGGCATCAGCTTTGCAACGGTCGCGGCGCGCACCTCTTGCTTGGTCATGGTGCCATCGGACACAAACAGATCATCCGCCAAACCCGGCACGCGGGGCAGCAGGGCGGCATCGGGGGCCGCGATACAGTCTACCGCCAGTGTGTTAAAGGCTGGCACCACATGATCCCAGCTTTCAGCCAAGCCGTCAAAACGGGCTTCGTCTTTGCCACCCATCGCAGCCAGCACCGTCATCTTCGACCCACCAAAGCCGCGCGCGGTCAGGAAGGCCGCGATCTGCGCGGGCGTTTGCGCGCCCGTCGTCAGCACCAGCAAACGCGCGTCCGGCTGGATAAAGGCGATCATCTGTTCGACGGGTCGGCCATGCACTGTCAAGGTTTCCACATCCGGCAAGGACCAGCCCATGCGGGCAGCAGCAAGCTGGAACGCGGACAGTTGCGGGTGATAAACGATCTGGGATGGATCAATCGCGCGGCCAATACGGGCGCCAACGGAAAACCACAGCGGATCACCGGTGGCGAGAATAACCACGCGGCGGCCCCGCAAGCCCTCGATCGTGGTGATCAGGGCATCGAAAGGATGCGGCCATGCCAGCCGCTCCGCTGTCAGGTTTTCGGTCAGGGTATGATGGCGGTCGCCGCCGATAATGACCTCTGCGGCTTCGACAACGGCACGGGTCGCGGGCAAGAGGCCCTCCATCCCGTCTTCGCCGATCCCGACGATATGCAGCCAAGGGTCAGACATCTTCGGGCAGTCCCGCAGCCAGCGCATTCACCGCAGCCGATGCCATCGCGGACCCGCCACGACGCCCGCGCAAGGCGACAAAATCGCAGCCGCGCGGATTGGCGGCAAGCTCTGCCTTGCTTTCGGCGGCCCCGACAAAGCCCACCGGAAACCCAAGGATGACCGCAGGTTTCGGCCAGCCCGCATCGAGCAGTCCAAGCAGATGAAAAAGTGCCGTCGGCGCATTGCCGATGGCTACAACAGCGCCCTCCAGCCTGTCGCGCCAAAGCTCGACCGCAGCGGCGGAACGGGTGTTTCCAATCTCAAGCGCCAGCGCCGGCACCTTTGGTTCATTCAGAGTGACGACAACATCATTACGGGCGGGCAGATAGCGGCGAATGATCCCCGCCCCGACCATTTCGCAATCACAAAGCACTGGCGCACCGGCCTGCAAGGCAGCCTGGCCCGCGGCAACAGCATCCGGCGAAAACGCCAGCCGGTCCGCGATCTCGACCATCCCGCAAGAATGGACCAGCCGCGTGATCAGCGGGTGCAGCGCGGGCGCAAAGCGCTCCAGACGCGCCTCGGCCCGGACCGTCGCAAAGCTTTGCGCATAGATCGCCTTGGGATCGGTTTCATAGGGACGCACTGGCTGACCTTTGTCTGTGAACGCGAGGGCAGATGCCTCCGGCGGGAGTATTTCTGGCAAGATGATAGATCAGTCAGCCTTGACCTTGCGCGCACTTTCCGGCCCGTGCGGATGTTTTGCATGCGGGTAAGGCGCGTGGTGGTGATGGTGGTCATGATCATGGTGGTGATGGTGATCATGATCGTGGTGGTGGTGATCGTGATGGTGATCAAGCGCTTTGAGGCGGCACATCCCAGTGCAGAAGGTATCGCACAAGGCACAGTCAGCCACATTGGACCCCGGCGCATTCGCCCCCTGACCCTCTACATGGTGATGATGGCTTTCCTGCACGGCACCCACTTCACCTTCAAACCCCAGCACGGCGGTCCGGTATTTGCACAGGACGCAAGTGGGCGGCGGCACGGCACCAAAGGCAGGGTGTTTGCGGTCTTCGGCGCTGATTTTGCGGTTCTGCCCGTCTTCCAGCGCGAGCACTTGGCTCCGATAGCCGCAAATACCACAATTGGGGGGCGGTGTGGCGCTCACCTGTTCCATGACCCTTTCAGCAAAGGTTTCCAGCACCTTGGGATGGTCACCCAGATAACCCGCCTTGACGAATTGGATGTCAGGATGCTCGGCGGCCACCTGATCGGTAAAGCCATAGATCCGGTCGATCAGAATGCCTGAAAACAGGAAATACGGAAATACGATGACGCGCTTGTAGGGCAAGCGCGCGACATGTTGCAGGCAGGGTTCGACCAGCGGAAAGGTCACACCGGAATAGCCCACTTCACACCAGCCAAAGCCCATGCCCTCTTGCAACATGCGCGCGATCTTGGCGACATTGCCATTGGCATCAGGATCAGAGGCGCCACGACCTATGACGACAAGGCAGGTCTCAGTCAGGGGCAAGGGGCCATGTTTGGTGTTCGCACGGTCAACCGCTTCTTGAATACGACCGGCGGCTGCAGCGATCATCTTGGGGTCAACGCCCAACTCGCGGCCATAGCGCACATCCATGCCGTGTTTTGCCGCATAGGTGTTCAGGACCGTAGGGATATCGTTCTTTGCATGCATGGCGGCAAACAGCATCCCGGGCACGGCCAAGATACGGTCACACCCTGCATCGCGCAGCTTGTCGAGCCCGTCACGGATGACGGGGTTGGCGAATTCCAGATAACCATAGTCAGTCAGCCAGTCATCCGGCAGGTAGGCCGGCAGCTTTTCGGCCAATTTGGCGAACTCGGTCACCGCCGACTGGCTGCGCGACCCGTGCCCGCAAATCATGACACCGGTTTTCATGCGGTTTCCTCTTCCAGATCATCCTCGGCTTCAACCGGCTCCTCTTTGGCTTTCTTGCCCTTGAGCGCGCCCCAGATGGCCGCAAGCCCTGCAAGACCGATTGCAGCACCCGCCACCCAGTGATCGTGCCCGGCAAGATCGGCCCAATGGCCCGGATGCGCCACGGCGGCAGAGCCCGCAAAAATCAAACTCAGTGTCAGCAATCCGCGCATGTGCGTTCTCCGTTTCATCTCATGGCCAGAGGCCCGGCTGTCCGGGATCGACGACGTGATGTCAAAGCCCCCGTCTTGGGTCAACCGCAACATCTCCAACCGCTCTGGCCCTGTTTGGGCTTCGTCAAGCAGGGTATAGCGATGCTGGTGAAACAGGGCAAACCCCAATACGGCAGATTCTGCGCCGCCGCCGACTTGGATTGCGTCTTCGCTGCGGATCAGCGAGCGGCCTCGCGCCTGCGGTTCGTTTAGCATCACCCGCTGCGAGACAAGCACGTTGTGCGCTGGCGCACTCAACCTGCGCTTTCACACGGCTTGGTTCATCGCCTTCAAAACGTTAGCTCTGGGATGAAATCGTAAAGGAGAAATCGCATGGGTCAGCTTGTCGAAGGCAAATGGCATGATGTCTGGTA
>CAYGMX010000269.1:0-4641 GCA_964351055.1 uncultured Loktanella sp.
TTACTGTCCCCTCGGTGTCAAACACAAGCGCCGGACCGGTGCCGTTCAATGCAAAATCGATCACGCCCTCGGCGCCTTGCGCGATTGTGCCGGCAACGGCAGCCGGCCCTGACAGATCAGGCAGAACAAGCCCCAGATCGCGCAAGCTTGCGTTGATGCGTGCATCAGCGCCATTGCTCGTCAGGTCGGCACTGCCGCGCAGGCTGGCAGCATCCGTTTGCATGGACAGGCTTTCAAGCCGCGTGCCTGCCGCATCCCGCACAGCCGTCGCGGACACAACACCGGTCCCTGCCAGAACGCGGTCGGCCTCAGGTACGCCGATGGTCAGATTATCGGTTTCCCCTGAAAGCGCGATCTTGAACAAACCCTCAAGCGGGGTCAGATCGGCCTGCACCTCTATCTGGGCCCCGCCGCCAATTTCTTGTCCGATCAGGGTCGAAAACCGCCCCAGACCTGCAATGCCTGCACGCAGCGTCATATCCGTCTGAAAGCCGGACTCCGGCCCCGCAATCGTTGCCTCTGCCTGCGCATCCAGCCCCCCGCCCATGAGGGTAAAGCGGGAAATTTCCGCGGCTTGACCTTCGGTGCGGCTGGCCACGAACGCGCCTTCGATGACATCGCCAAAGGCACGGGCTGCGCCCACGTCATCAAGCTGCAGTCCACTGGCCTGATATTGCAGATTGGCCGTGACAACACCGATCTGGTCACCCTCGCCCGACCGCAAAAGCCCTCCGCCACGCAAGCTCACCGTGTCGATCGCAAGGCCGGGGCGGTCTAGGCGATCAATGCTGATGTCTGCGCGCCACGTGTCTGCGACCGCCGCGTCATAACTTATGGCAAGCTGCATGCCATCGACATAGGTCTTGGCACCAGACAGGGGCAGCAAGACAGGCTCTGATCCTAGCGCCGTAATTCCGCCGCGCAGATCGATCAGCTCAGGCCAGCCCTGACGCCCGATGCGCACCGCGCCCGACAGCGCCACGCGGCCTGCATCAAGCTCCAAGGCCGGAATATCGATCCGGCCGTCCGCCGTTAGTATGACTTCTGTAGCAAGCAGGGCGTTGGTGCCGAAAAAGCCTTGATATTCGGTCGCAAACAAAGCGGACACGTCGCCGCCGACGTCAAGGGTGATCCGCCGCTCCTCTGCCTCCTGCGTCAGGGCAAACTTGCCGTTCAGCCGATCCTGCCCATCCGTGGCCAAGGCCAGGGTCGCTGCATAATCATCAAGCGGGGCATTTCCGGCGATTTCAAGGCTGACAGACGGTCGCCCGGGCAGATCAAGAATCCGCGCCGCGATGCCATCGGGGCCTTCTTCAAGGTTCAACAACAGATCAAGCACGCGGGTCGCATTGGTATAGCTGCCATTGATCGCGAACTGGCCTGTCTTTTCGCCAAGCCGCTGCGCCACGATGTTGGCGGCGCCTTCGCCGTCACTCAACTGCGCATTTCCCGTCAGGGACACGGCAATCGGTTCCCCCAGAAACGCCTCGCCTAGTTCGATCCGGTCAATACTCAACTGGTCCAGCGCCACACTGACGGGCAGGTCCGGCAGGGAAAACGGCTGTGCTTCCGGCGATGGGCCGCTGTCCTCGGTCAGAGGCGGGCGGGCGACGATAATGCGCGCGGCACTGAGTTCGCGCACATCGATTGCACCACGCAGCAGCGCGCCCCTGTTCCAGTTCAGCGCAACATCTTCAAGCGTCAGCCAGACGCCATCAGTATCTGCAATGGTCAGCGTGGCAATCGTCGCTTCGGAACTCAGCGCACCGGTGAAGCCCTGAATATCCACCTGACGGCCAGCGCCGGACAGGTTGTCCTCAATCAAAGAGGTCAGATAGCCCTTATCCTCGTCCTCTTGGGTCTGGGCTTGGGCCAGAACGGGTGCCATTGCCATGGCGCACAAGAATGCAAACAGTCTCAAAACGCTTGTCCAATTCCGATATAAACCTGCAGGTCGCTTCCGGCATCATCACCGCTAGCCTGCGTGCCAAGATCAAGGCGGATCGGTCCGATTCCGGTGTTGTAGCGTAACCCCAGACCGGCGCCTGCATGCCAGTCGCCACCTTGCGCAGGCGTCGCGCTGTCACCGATGTACCCCACATCGTAAAACCCGACGAGTGAAAGGTTTTCCCGCACCAAATAACGTGCCTCCAGCTGCGCCCCGACAAACGACGCGCCCCCGGTAGTGACGGTTTGTGTGCCCTGTAGCGTATCGATGCCCAATGACTGATAGGGTTGGCCACGAACCGTGCCGCCGCCGCCGGAGTAGAACAGAAAGTCAGCGGGGGCCTCTGTCAGCCCCGCGCCAAGGACACTCCCGATCTGGCCACGGCCTGCAAAGGTCAGCCCCATCTCTTCGCCTACAGTCAGATAACCACGCGCATCACCGTAAAGCCGCGCACCGGCAATTTCACCATCCGTGCTAATGAAAGGTGTTGCTGTCAGATCAATAAAATACCCGTCCTTTGCATCAGTCGGGGTATCACGGCGATCAAGTGTTGCATCCAGTGGCAGCGTAAGAAGCGTATACTCTCGGGTGTCCAGCACGGTCTCTTCGCGGGCACGCAGCAGGCCCACACCGGCCCGGACGGTCAGATCATCGCTCAGGATACGCGAAAAGCCAGTTTCGATCGCGATCTTGTCGATCAGGAATTCCGGTTCGTCCTGACGCGAAAGTTCGCCGCTTAGAAAATATTCGGTATCCGGCCCGAATGTTGCAGGGCGGGTAAAGGTCGCACCCAGCCGGTAATCGATCCCGCCGGTTTCGCCGGTGATACCGGCCACTTCTACATCGGCGCGCAAACGCTCGGCCCCGCCAAGGAAATTCCGGTGCAACCAGAATGATGACACCGTCAGCCCTTCAATACTCGAAAGCTCCAACCCGAAACCAAAGCGGCGCGGCTTGGCCTCGGCCAATTGCGCAAGGATGGGTAGGGTGTCATTCGGGCCGATTTCTTCGCTTTCACGCAGCGCCGCACTTTCAAAGGTTCCGGTCCGCCGCAGCCGCCTTTCGGCAGAAGCCATCTCGGCGGGCGAATATATCTCGCCGGTTGGCAATCCCGCGATTTGCCTCACTCTGTCGGTCGACACGGTCCTGTTACCCGAAACCATAAGCGCGCCAAAGCGCAGCCGCGGGCCGGTGTCCAGTGCAACGGCCACATCCAGTTTGGCCTCGTCATGCCGCGCCACAATAGACTGCTGTTCCACCGAAGCCTTTGCGTAACCAAGATCGCGCCAACTGCTGATCCCCTCGGACACTGTTGACTGGATGACACCGGAATTTGCCGTGCGTCGCGGACCAAGATCTTGAATCAATGTCGTGTCCGGCGGCAAAGGCGCGATGACGACCTCGCCAAAGGTGAACCGCGGGCCAGGGTTGACCCTGATCACCACCTCTTCGATCCGGTCCGGTGCTGCCAATGGCGCGATATTTGCGGCCTCAACCCCGTCAACGGTGATCGAGATGGTCCCGCCATAGTATCCTTCGGCATAAAGTGCGGTCAGCAAACGCCGATAGTCGGCACGCGCAGCGGCGATATAGTCTTGGGGTGCTGCTGTATCTTCCAAGGCGCGCAAAAGGGAGGCCTCGCCCAAGGCCCCGCGGGCTGCATCAGAAACCAGTCTGACCTCTTGAGCCAAAGCGGCGGTCGCGGAAAAAACCAGTACTGCGCTTACTCGCAAAAACATCTAGACCCTGCGCCCCTCTTGCGCCCGCATCCCTCGGGCATCCATTTTTTTCCACAGTACCCAAGCGTGGCAGAATTTACCAATCACTTCCCTGCCAAGGTCGTTTTTCCGCTATGTCTTGGCCAAAGTTGGCGCTAGCGTGCTGGGGATGAAAGACCTTGCCACGCCCTCGCAAATGCCGCTGCGGCCAGCAGATACCGTCATGCGGTTGCGCCGCATGGGGGCCGCGTTTCCGACGCGGTTGTCGTTCCTGCGCACGTTGATGCGGGCATTGGCTGCCGATAATGTGCAGGTCAAAAGGCCGGTCTGGAAGATGAGCGCCGACGGGTTCGGACATGCGGTCTATACACTCAGGTTCGGCGGCTTCGACTATGCGCTGGTCGCCGTTTCCACCGATCTTCCCGCGGAAATGCGCACCGACCGCGTCATCGCAAGCGCATGGGATACCAGCTATGTCCTTTATGACGGGATCCCCGATGCGGCCGAAATCGCGCGCATTGTCGCGGCGGCACCCCTGCAAGAGGCGGCACGCTTTACAGCCCGTGACCTTGTGCTCAGCCGCGCCAACAAGTCGGTGCGCCTGTTTGACCATGTCACAAGCGCTTTACGTTCCGGAACCCAACCCGATCCGGCCAAAATCCGCGAGACCGGCTATCTGATGCGCACGACAGCGGTTTACGGCAACGGTAAATTCGGGATCGCCGATCGCGGACATATCGCAGAGCGGCCCGGCATGGGCGGGCCCTTTATGGCCGAAATGCTGACTGTCTGGCTGATCCGCGGCTTTACCCATGATCTGGCTGAACATGTGGGCGGTGGCACATTGTCACGCAATGCAAAACGACATCTGGGTATCGGGAATTCCACCGGCCTTGGGATGGCACCTTTCCTTGTGAACCACCCGCTGCTGCTTGATGCTTGGATGCAGGTCCGCGAGACTGCGATTGCGCGGGT